>CBFCZX010000001.1:0-30977 GCA_965602765.1 uncultured Atribacterota bacterium
CAGGACACTGCGGGTATGAACCGCATGCTCTAGCCATCTGAGCTACACCGCCAAAGTTAGTTAGCTGGTTAGTTAGTTAGCTGGTTTATAATTAAATTAACAAAATAGTATATTCATCAACTTACTTATAACTAATAATATTCATTGATTTGTTATACTAGAAAAACCCCTATCATTTTTTTGATTAAGAGGTTTTATGATTTGGTTGCGGGGGGCGGATTCGAACCACCGACCTTCAGGTTATGAGCCTGACGAGCTACCTAACTGCTCCACCCCGCGTCAAATTTTAAACTATGTTATGTGAATAGTATCATTTCAATTTTATTTATCATAAAAGTGCCGGAGGCCGGAATCGAACCGGCACGAACCTTACAGCTCGCAGGATTTTAAGTCCTGTGCGTCTACCTATTCCGCCACTCCGGCAGACTGCAAATAATTATATGATAAATCCCTCTACTCGTCAATAGCATATAAATAATAATATCTGTTTATTGTCAGAAAATTACAAATATCGGAACGAGAATAGGTAAATTGAAAAAGAAATACAAATTATGATATTTTTTTGTATTAAACAAAATTCTACTTAGCTAAGTCATTCATTTTGCATTGTATCTCATTTTCCGGAAAAAAGTTTTATTTTCTAAGAATAGTTAATCATTTGCGAATAAATTACATGCAACAGTTACTTTCCTTGGAATTACTTGTTTTTAATTTAGGTAAAGTTCAATATGCTTTATTTTTTCTTTATTTATAAGCCTTGTCCATGACACTAATCCTAATTAGATATTTTCGAAAAGCTATTTTTTATAGTTTTTTTTAAATTTATTCATCAATGCCTTTAATCAGTATTTCATCCGGCTTGGTTAGGCCTAGTTTTTCCCGGGCAATTTTTTCTATGGATTTTTCCTCGTTTAAGCATTCAATTTCTTTCGATAAATTTTCATTTTTCGATTTTAATATTTCAATTTCGTTTTCTAATACTTTAATATCTTCTTTTAGCTGCAATATCTTTACATACTTATCGGAAAATACGTACATCGCGTAGAAAAGTAAAAGCAAAATTAATATCCAAATTATTTTTGATCGAAATATCGATTTAATCGATATCATTTCAAATTAAACACAGCCTTTCCTCGATAAACTGCTAAATCACCCAATTGTTCTTCAATTCTCAATAATTGATTATATTTTGCAATCCGCTCGGATCGGCAGAGAGAACCGGTTTTAATTTGCCCTGCATTTGTTGCAACCGCTAAATCAGCAATGGTCGTATCTTCGGTTTCGCCTGAGCGATGAGAAATAACTGAAGAAAAACCTGCTCGTTTTGCTGTTTCAATTGTATCTAATGTTTCGGATAAGGTTCCTATTTGGTTTAGTTTTATCAGGATAGAATTTGATGCATTTAATTGGATTCCCTTGATAAGTCTTGTCTTATCTGTGACATATAGATCATCTCCAACAATTTGAATCTTATTACCTAATTTCTCAGTCAATTTTTTCCAACCTTCCCAATCATCTTCCGCAAGACCATCCTCTATTGAAATGATAGGATATTTCTCTATTAGCCCGGCATAATAATCGATCATTTCGTCGGAAGTTCTTATAGCGCCTTCGCGGGATAAGATATATTTCCCTTCCTTATATAATTCAGAAGCTGCCGGATCAAGGGTAATGAAAATATCTTTCCCCGGTTGATAACCTGCTTTTTTAATGGATTCTACAATTAATTGAATGGCTTCTTCGCTTGATTTTAAATTAGGAGCAAATCCTCCCTCATCTCCGACTGAAATATTATAACCCTTTTCTTTTAGTACTTTTTTTAGAGTATGGAATGTTTCTGCTCCCATTCTAAGGCTCTCTTTAAAATTAGCTCCTCCAGCAGGTGCAATCATAAATTCCTGCAAATCGACACCGCTATCCGCATGTTTTCCACCATTTAAAATATTCATCATTGGTACCGGCATTTCTCTGGCATTCACCCCGCCTATATAGCTGTATAAAGGTAAGCCGACTAAATCAGCAGCTGCTTTTGCTGTTGCAAGAGAAACTCCTAATATAGCATTGGCACCTAAATGGCTTTTATTTGGTGTTCCGTCAAGTTCAATTAAGATATTATCAATTAACAATTGGTCCATGGCATCATACCCGATAATCTCCGAGGCAATGATTTCGTTCACATTATTAACTGCATTTTTTACACCTTTTCCCAAATATCTATTCGAATCACCATCTCTCAATTCTACTGCTTCATGAACACCGGTACTAGCACCGGAAGGAACCTGGGCAAGTCCAACCGCACCACTCTCCAGTTCAACTTCTACTTCAATGGTTGGATTTCCTCTGGAATCTAATATTTCTCTGGCATAGACATCATAAATATCACTCATTTTATCTTCTCCTTTTTAAAATTATGTTTATCGTGTAATAGTATTCTCAATTTATCTTAATAAATTATTTTCCATTTTCAACTTAACCGTTAAAATATTTAAATAAAAAAGAACCGAGGCTAAAATAAATCAGCAAACTTCCAACATCCACAGTTGTTGTGATAAATGGGCCGGTAGCTATAGCAGGGTCGATATTAATTTTTGTAAAAATTAAAGGGAGTAATGTTCCAACGGTAGCTGCGGCCATCATTGTAATACATAAAGACAAACCGATAGCTATCCCTAACAAATGATTATTTTGCCAAAGCAAAGCAACAATACCAATAATAACCCCTGCAATACATCCAATTAGTAATCCAACTTTTGCTTCAGTCCAAATATTTCTCCATAACTCATCCAGTTTTAATTGACCAGTTGCTAGAGCACGAACCGTAATGGTGGAAGATTGAGCACCTACATTACCACCCATTGCCATAATGATTGGGATAAAAAAAGCTAAAGCTACCACGGTTTGCAAAATATCGGAATGAAATTTTATTATGGATCCGGATATTATTTCCCCAAACATACAAACAAATAACCAGGGAAGACGAGCTTTTGTCCTGGTAAATGAGTTTGCTTTTATTAATTTATCTTCATACACCTCAAATGAACCGACCATCTTATGAATATCTTCAGTTACTTCTTCTTCTAAAACATCGATAACATCATCAACTGTAATTATCCCTAATAAAACCAATTTTTTATTGATGACCGGTAAAGCCAAAAAATCATAATCAGAAATTTTACGAGCGGCTTCTTCCTGGTCTTCATTGTCGAATACACTGACAACATCTTCTTCCATTATTTCTGATATTTTTACATCAGGTTTCGCTAAAATTAGGTCACGTAACGATAACACTCCAATCAGTCTTTCCTTTTTATCGATAATATACACATAATAAATCATTTCCGCTTCCGGACTTAGTTCTCTGATTTTATTGATTGCTTCACCGGCAATCAGATTCTCCGGGAGAGATACAAATTCATTATTCATAATACTTCCAGCAGTATTTTCCTCGTATTTTAGAAGTTCTTCAATGCCAGCAGCTTCTTCTTTCGGCATTAAATCCAATAGTTCGCGTGATTGTTGAGGGGCTATTTCTCCCAGAAAATCAGCTGCTTCATCCGTATCCATCTCCTCTAAAATATCAGAAACCTTTTCCTTGCCCAAAGCATCCATAATATTTGTCTGAAGATCAGAATCCAACTCAGTGAATAGTTCCGCAATTTTTTCATCATCTTTTAATATTTTGAATATTTCAATGATTTTTTCGAAAGGTATGTAGTCAACGATTTCCGAAAATTCTGTAGGATATAAACCATCTATGATTTCTTTTAATTTTTCATTTTTTTTGCCTTCTAATAGTCTAATGATTGTTTTGGCAAATTTTTTTCTTTTTTCTTCCATGATTTCACCCCTTTCTTAAATTATCGGAATATACCAGTTTTAGATTCAAGTCATGACCTTTTATCAATATAAGGATTTTATTTATCTATTCTCTATCTTTTATTCATAGTCTTTCTTTATTATTTCCTCTAATACCTTGTATAAAGATGATGCATTTTTTGCTTGAACATTTTTTATCGGAACCTCTAAGACTACCAAGCGAATAATTTTAGAAGGAAACCGAATTTCTATTTCGTCATCCTTTTTAATTTCATCTCCAGCTTTGGCTATTCGCAGGTTAACTTTCACGCATTTTGCCAGACACGCTTTCTTTGCCTCTGTCCTTCTTTTAATTATCCTACTTATTTTTAGATATTTATCAATTCTCATGTTTATCAATGGGCCAATTTGCTAATTAGCTAATTCTCCAATATATTTATTTCCCAATTACTGATTCATCAATTCACCAATGTTAAATATTTAAAATGAAGAAAATATCATAATAATCATATAACATAAAATCGGCTGATTTTTTAAAATTAATTATCAATACATCTGAATAAGTTTAAGTAAAATTAATCAGCGGCTTGTCTTTTATATTTTTTAATTTTAAATTAAAAAAATATTGTATTCTATATTACTATCATTACACATTCCGATTATAGTAATGTGGTTCTTCATCTCTTTTTCTTTTATTTTGATTATTTAAATTCAGCCTGTCTTTATGCTTATGGTTTCAGTGTTATGCTCAATATTTAAATCTGATGATTCTATATACTCTATTATTCTTTTGTTTTTAGTTGCGGGAAAAGAATAACCTCTTTAATTGAGCTTGAATTGGTTAACAGCATCATTAATCGATCGATACCGATACCTAAGCCACCCGCTGGTGGCAAGCCATATTCTAAAGCTTCTATATAATCTTTATCCATAAAATGACTTTCCAAATCTCCAGCTTCCTTTTTGGCAGCCTGTTCTTCAAATCGTCTTTTTTGTTCTGTAGGATCATTTAATTCTGTAAAAGCATTGGCCAACTCCATTGAATTAATAAATAACTCAAAACGTTCAACCAATTCAGGGTTATCTTTCTTCTGTTTTGACAGAGGAGATACTTCCAGGGGATAGTCAATGATAAAAGTGGGTTGAATTAATGTCGGTTCTACATATTTTTCAAAAAGCTCATTGGTAATCTCCCCTCTACTGGCGCTATTTTTAATGTCCAGGTTGTTTTCCCTTATAATTTTTACAAAATCCTTCTCAGGTAATTTTTCCATATCAATGCCACATGTTTCTTGAATAGAATCATGCATGCTTATTTTTTTCCAGGGAGAGGAAAAATTGATTAACTTTCCCTGATATTCAATTTCCAGTTTTCCCAATACATTTTTAACAATATATACAATTAATTCCTCGGTAATCTGCATCATGGTATGGTAGTTGCCGTAAGCTTCATATAGTTCAACCATGGTAAATTCAGGATTATGTTTGGTGGAAATCCCTTCATTTCTAAAATTACGGCTTAATTCATATACTTTTTCCAGCCCTCCAACCAATAATCGTTTCAAATATAGTTCCGGAGCTATTCTCAAATAAAAATCCCTGTCTAGAGCATTATGGTGTGTAATAAATGGCCTTGCCGTAGCTCCACCGGGAATGGGCTGCATAATTGGAGTTTCAACTTCCAGATATCCTTTGCTGTCTAAAAAATTTCTCAATGATCGAATCACCTTGCTTCTTTTTATAAAAATATCACGAACTGAAGAATTGACAATTAAATCCAAATATCTTTTCCTGTATCTTGTTTCTATGTCTTTCAGACCATGCCATTTTTCAGGCAAGCTACGGATTGATTTACATAATAGAGTTAGTTCTTCAGTAAAAATAGTTAATTCTCCCATTTTTGTTCTAAATACTAAACCAGTAATTCCAATAATATCTCCAACATCAATCTTACTAAAAAGTTCGAAAGTTTTCTGGCCCACTTTATTGGATTTTATATATATCTGCATTCTACCTTCAATATCTTCAATATCAGCAAACGCAGCTTTTCCATGTTTTCTTAGAGCCATTATTCTTCCGGCGATAGTCACTTTTTCTTGACTGCTTTCACCAATTCCAAGTTGATTGAATTTTTGGATTACTTCTCCAATTTTATGCTTTCTTTCAAATCTTTGTCCAAAAGGATCAATTCCTTCTTTTTTTATATTTTCTATCTCGCTTCTTTTAATAGAAATCATTTCTTCTGTGCTCTTTTTTATTTCCATCCATCCATCCTTTATTAATTTTCTGATAACAAAATGATTTAGCAACCTGCATTGTATAAACTAAAGAAGGCAGCAGTATAATTTTATGCCTTTAATGTCATATAAATAAATAATGAACAAAGCATGCTATATTTGAAATATCTAAAACTTTGTTCATTATCGCATTTATTACAAACTATTCTCTATTTGAAAAATTATTTAATATCTAAAACTTTAAATTTAAGTTGCCCCGCAGGAACTCTAATTTCAACAATATCCCCTTTCTTTTTTCCCAATAAAGCTTTACCAATGGGAGAAGAGATGGATATTTTACCAAAATCCGGTTCAGCCTCTACATAATCCAATATGATAAATTTATTCTTCTTTTTAAGCTTTAAATCTTCGACAGATACTTCCGATCCTAATGACACAAATTCCAGATTTTTTTTATTTTCATCGATTAACTCATAATTCTCAATGATTCGCTCAAGCGAAAATATTCTTCCTTCAATAAAAGCTTGCTCATTCTTTGCAGCATTATATTCTGCATTTTCAGCAATTTCTCCAAAACTTACTGCATTTCTTATTTTCTCGGCAATTTCTTTTCTCTTAACTCTTTTAAGATGGTGTAATTCTTCCTCTACCTTTTTTAAACCTTCTGAAGTTAACATCACTTTTTTATCAAACATTGAACATATCTCCAATGACAATTATAGTATAGTACATTTTATGTATTTTAATGATTATAAATTAAATATAAGCACTATTATTCTTTAATAAAGTAATAGTGCCTATATAAATGGTTATCTTTATAGGAATTATAAGATATTGGATTTTTCTTGTCAAATAAATTTAATCATTGTCTTTATGTAAATAAATAAAAAATTATTTACATGTTTGTTTTCTTTCTAGCAGTGCTATCCAAATTCACAAAATATAAATAGCAATTGAATGCTATATTATTCCTAATTTTTTACCCGATCTTTCGAAAATATCTAATGCCTCTTCAATGTCTTCATCTGTATGGGTTGACAAAACATGAGACCTGAGCCTATTTGTTCCTCTTGGTACTGCGGGGAATATAATCGGACAGATAAAAACTCCTTCTTCGTTGACCATTTTACAAAGTTCAAGCGTATCTTCTTCATTACCAATAATAAGTGGTACGATAGCAGTAATACTCTCCCCGATATTGTAGCCCATTGCGCGAATTCCTGCTCTAAATTTTTTCATATTTTTCCGTAAATTTTCAATGCGTTCCGGTTCATCTTCAATAACTTCCAAAGCAGCTTTGGCCACTGCAGCTGTAACCGGAGGAAGTGGAGCAGAAAATATAAATGGCCTAGAATTATGTCTTAAATAATCCACCATATCTTTTTCCCCTGCTATATACCCTCCAACCGAAGGAATGGTTTTGCTTAAAGTACCCATATGAATGTCAACTGCATTCTTTAGTCCAAAATGTTCTTCTATTCCGTGGCCAGTTTTACCCAAAACTCCAATAGAATGCGCTTCATCCACCATAACTTTAGCATTGTACTTTTTAGCTAATCTTGATATTTCGGGTAAATTAGCTACATCTCCCTCCATACTGTATACTCCGTCTACTATGACTATTTTGTTGATAAATTCATCAGAATTTGCTAAAATTCTTTCCAAACTGTTCATATCATTATGTAAAAAAGTTTTATATCTTGCTCCGGAAAGCATACATCCATCAATTATGCTGGCATGATCTATTTTGTCCATAATAATCAAATCTCCTCTTTGGTAAAGAGAAGTAATTGCAGCCAAATTTGTTACATAACCGCTGGTATATGTTATTGCAGCTTCTGCTCCCTTAAATTCTGCAATCTTCGTTTCCAATTCTTCATGCATTCTGGTGGTTCCCGATAAAAGGCGTACTCCGGAAGTTCCTGTTCCATATTTTTCCAGCGCTTTGATTGCTGCTTCTTTTAATCTGGGATGGTCAATTAAACCCAGATAGTTATAAGATGCAAACATAATTTTTTCTTTTCCATCGATTAATACTCTTGATTCTGATGCATTCTCAACAGTCTTTAAATAAAAGAATTTACCATCTTCTTTCATTTTATTGACTCTCTGCTTGAGTTCATTAATCCTATTTTCTAATAAAATTCCCATAATTATTCTCCCTTTTTTAATTAATTAGTTTAATTTCTCTATTCTCGGTTTGAATCCTATTTTTTCAATTAATTTGAGATAATCATCTGGTAACAATTCCTCCGGGGATTTTCCCGAAACTGCTACTAAAGTCGCTTGAAACACATTAGTCCCAAAAGATCTACCTTCAAATTCAGGTGTTGTAGTTATCAAGTAACTTACCCCTCTGTTTTTCAGGTCTTTTACATTAGCACTAGTAACAGTATTGGTAATGACTATTTTTCCTTCCATTTCTTCTGGCATATATTGACTTATTCCTAAATAGTCACCCGCTATAATATCTGCTTTTTGAAAATATTTAATATATTTTGGATTGGATTTCTCCTGTTTTTCACCTGTTGGATATAAGTATTTGATGGGCACGTGGACAAATATCGGCAACAATATCCGGGCAATTTGGTTGATGGTTTTAAAAGAATGCATGGGGATAGGAACATTTAAGCAGAAGATTAAATCACCAAATGTCATTTCACACCCTGCCTCAATTAATCCTTCAGCCAATCCAAACCGGTCTACGGTAATGGTTACTAAAGCTTTTTTACCTTTTAAAACAATATCGGTCTGGTTTTCAACGTACTTGACTACGCTTTTTTCTAAAACATATTTAATCCCAGTACCATCAACGATAGGAGTGTTCTTAATGACACTAACAATCCTTTCAGATTCCTTTATGGTATATCTTTTTCCATTAGGACCGGAGTATAAATAGAGATCTGTTCCTCCCAGGCTGAAAATATCAACTTTTCCATCATATTCTTGAAATACCTGTATCATCTTTTTTACGTCTCCATCAGTTCCTCTCCTTTCTATCTCGACCTTTTCACCCAATATTTCAATTTGCACTTTATGGTCTCTTGTTGAAGAACCCAAACTAACTCCTAAGACTTTCTTCATGTTTAACCCTCCAAAATTCTATTTTCAAACCTTTACTTCTTTTACAATTTCCATTATTTTTTCGGGATTGATATACTTATCTTCTTTGATGGGTGAATGACCGATAACTTTCCCGATTACCTGCACGTTAAATATTTTTTCGACCACAGGAACTCTCCTGTCTGATCCTAAAAATATTATCAAATCAAAATCTGACAATTGAACGATCACATCCATAATTTTATTAAACAATTCAACTTTGCTTTTTTCTTTAATAAATTCATATCTTTCTTTTTGGGTAAGAAGTAAAATAAATTCAATTCCTATTTCTTTTGCAGATTTAATAATTTCCTCTTTGTTCTTAATTGGAAATCCGATTAAAGCAATTTTTTTTCCTTTTCTTATCTCTCCCAGGCTTTCTAATCTTGATACAAAAGTCCTCTCGATACCTAACTTACGGGCAACTCCTTCTTGTGTAATACCCTCAGAGCGTAAATCTAAAATTCTATTTATTTCCTTATTTACTTTTTCCTTGCTAATAACTTTTTCACCGATTCTGATAAAATGCATTTCGAAAACTCCTGTATACATTTTTGTATACATGTAATATAGCATAGTCCATACTCTATGGCAAATTTTATTTTCCTTTTATTTCATATCTTCAGACAGATAGCCACTTTTATATTTTTTGCGAAAGTAAATATATTCCCAACTCTGTATTTTTCTTTAAAGCATAGGAATTTTTTTATCATTTACAGATAAATTAATTTGTACAGGCTTTCGGGAAAGTAGAAATATAGATGTCTTAGATATTTAAAAGAGGGATTCTATGAATTACCGTCATGAAGAATAACAAAATAATTTCATTATTATTTGATGCTTAAAAAATTACCCATGACTTTTATCGGACTGTTATATCATGTAACAAAGAGTTATTAATGTGTAAAAAATTCTGCATTTCTTTTCCATTGAATAGTCACATTAGCATTTAGGGGGATAATGCTTTATTGAAAAAAAATGAAATAATTTTACGCAATAATAAAATCACCATATAATAAATATATTCAAAAGGAAAGAATTAATACCTTTCAAGGTCAATACACAAATATTCATTTGTTGCTCAGAAATGGAGGATGGATGAATTAGAATTCATGGAGAGGATCACACTGCAAAAATCATAATAAAAAGTTAATGCCTTTTTGGCTGCATTGATTTTATTCAATGATTCCTCCTCCCAATAAGGAATCGTTTTTATAAAAAACTGCAGCTTGTCCCGGTGTAATTGCTCTTTGAGGTTTTTTAAGTTCAACCAATATTTTCTTATCTTCAGCATCGCATAAGGCTGCAGGTGAATCGTAGCAGTTATACCTTATTTTTACATTAACATTTATTGGGAATAGCCATTTCTTACCTGATACAATATTTAAATGGTTGACCCTGAATTTACTTCTATATAAATCACTATTCTCACCTAAAATAACTTCATTATTTTGAGCATTAATCTTTATAACATATTTACGTTCATTAAAAGAAACGCCTAATTTCTTTCTTTGTCCAATAGTATAAAAGGGAATTCCCTGATGCTTACCTAATACATTTCCCATGGTGTCTTTAAAATAACCTGTTGTGATTTTCTTTAAAACATTTCTTTTAAGGAAATTTCTATAATTATTATCTGGTATAAAACAAATTTCCTGACTTTCTCGTTTATTATGATTTTTCAATCCATATTTATCCGCCAGTTTTCTGACATCTTCTTTCTTTAATTCTCCTAGTGGGAAAAGTACGTGAGATAAAATTTCTTGATTTAATTTATAAAGGAAATATGATTGATCCTTTTTTTCATCTTTTGCTTTTTTTAAAACGTGCAAATTTGTTTGCCTATTGAATTCATTGATGGCATAATGGCCGGTAGCTATATAATCCATTCCAACTTTGAGGGCTTTTTTTAGAAAATATCCGAATTTTAATTTTAAATTACATACTGCACAAGGATTTGGTGTTCTACCTGCCAAGTACTCATTCTTAAAATAATCGATTACTTCTTCATTAAACTCGCGTGAAAAATCCCAAACTGTCCATGGTATGTGCAATGCACTTGCAACCTGTTTAGCAGTTTTTATATTCTTTTCGTTGGCATTATAATCTTCAATCCCTTTAAAATTTACCGTTTTACCGTTGTAAAGATTCATAGTAATCCCACTTACGTCATATCCCTCTTCTTTTAATAAAACAGCTGCTAAAGAACTATCTACGCCCCCACTCATAGCAATCAATATTTTCTTTTTACTTTTTCTTTTTATCATTGAAACAGTCTCTCTAAATTGTATACATTCTATTATTAAATCCTTAAACTATCTAAATCATTTTCTTCAAGTGGTTTTACTACTTTAATGACAGGACTCTCATGAGGTAATTTGTAGTGACAATCAATTTTTAATTCATCAAAATCAGCTTTATCGCAATATCTTGAAGTAATTCTACATGCCTGAATGATTAATTCTTCATTTAAGTTATCATTTATTTTTAATAATGAAATAGGGCCTTTTACATTTCTCGCTTTCAACAAAACATCTCCATTATGAAAATATTGCTCAATCTGATTATTTTCGCTTTTATTTCTTCCCACAACAAGTTTAGTATTTTTATCCATTCTGAAATGTCTTCCAATTTTCAATAATTCTATATCTCGAAGGGAATACTTGTCTTGTGTAAATAAATCCTTCAATCGATTAGAAAAACCTGGTTCGGTCAATTTGCACCCCCCTGCGGGTGAAGGATAATTTACTATTCCCATCTGAGAAGCTAGCTCAATTTGTCTTTTTCGGGAACGGCCTGATATATTTAATAATTGACTCCTGTTAACAACGCCAGTTTTTTCCGGAATTGTTTCTTCTAGTAGCAAAGCAGATAATGGTCTGAGTATCAAGCCGGAATATCCTGATTCTTTTTCTATTAATCGCAAACTGGCTTTGTTTTGCGACATTGGCCTTTCACCTAACACTTCTCCGCTGATAATAAATGAAGCGTTAATTTTAGACATAAATTCTCCTGCTTTTTTAAACATAAATGTATGGCAATCGATGCAAGGATTTATATTTTTACCATATCCGTGAGTCGGATTTTTAAGAATTTCCATGTATTCATCAGTGATATCTATAATATTCAGCTGAATACTATTATTCTGTATCAAAGATTGCTCCATTCCAAAAAAAGGAGTTCTAAAATTTATTCCAATAACTTCTATTCCTTGATTTTCGATCAATTTAATTGCTAATATGCTATCTAATCCCCCAGAAAATAATGCAACTGCTTTTATCTTATTCACTATTTATCGTTACCCTTCCAACTTTGTTTGTTATTTTACATAGATCTGCTAGCGAAATATTATTTAAGTATACATTTATTTTTTTAGAAATATCTTCCAAAAATATTTTTATTGCGCAATCTTCAACTAAATCACATTGATTTTTAATGCTTTTGTTTTTCTGATAGTTGCTATCGATACAGTTAACGAGTGCTATAGGTCCTTCAACTGCTCTTATAATTTCTCCTGTATTAATCTTCTCGGCTTTTCTAGATAAATAGTAACCACCACATGCTCCTCTTGCACTTTTAACCAAGCCAGTTCTTTTTAATTTATTAAATAATTGCTCCAGGTATTGCAATGAAATTCCTTGCCTTAAAGAAATGTCCTTTAGGCAAATCGGATTTTTAATACTGCTTTGATTTTTAGCTAAATCGATCATGGCACGCAGGGAATATCTTCCCCGGGTAGATAATTTCATTGGCTTTCTCCATTCTGTAATCTCAATAGATTGTATCTCTTTTCTTTCTCAATAAATCAAATCATATATCATCATTTTCTAAAATGCTATCAATACAATTAATTCTTTGCTTATACGATAAATACATACATTAATTCTTTCAGACTCTTATTGTACAAAAAATAATTCAAACATTGTTTCATTAATTAAGAAAATTATTTAAAATTATAGTATTTATGACTATTTTTGTCAACATTCTTCATGCAAAATGTTTATATCCTTATTTTTAAAAAAAGCAATGACAATAATGTTATTTAGAAAAAACAATAAGTAAATATAGAGACATCATTATCTAGGATTACTACAATATTCGAAAATATATTTTTTTACAATCGAATTGGAAAAAAATATATTCCTTCAATATCTCATTCTGCTGAAAATATTTCTTATTTTTTTCAACAACGGTCTTCATAAAGAATCAGGGTGAATAATAGTAGAAAACAGACAGGTAAATATTTTGCTTTATTAATTTTATATGCTTAATATGATATACAAACTTTAAAAAAGTTTACATAAAAAGTAAAGGGGAAATTGCAATGCAGTTTCCCCTTTACTTTTTATATTTTTCCATTAGTTATTTACTCACAGGTTATTGCTTCAACCGGGCAATCTTCCGCTGCCTGTTTGCATGATTCTGATAAATTTTCAGGTACATTGGTAACTTTTGTTGTGGCCATGCCATCTTTTAATTCAAATACTTCGGGACAAGTATCTTCGCAAAGTCCACATCCCGTACATAAATCCTTATCTACCTTGGCTTTCATTTTATCCCTCCTTCTTTTGTCTAGTATTTATCCAAAAAAACATAAAGTTTCTTTAAAATAAAATAACTAAAATGTTTTAAGAAGAAAAACTCCAACAATACTAGAGTAACTTAAAAATGAATTGATTTCAAGTATTTCATTATAAGCATACATCGGTGATTGAAACTTTGCATAATTTTAAAAAAATATTTCTATTATCTTACAATGCATTTTCTATAAAATCAATAAAATGATAAATTGAATTAAATTCTAATAATTTTCTTGATAAAAAAAGGTATTTCCTAAAATATCCATTAAATAAATATTGCGAGTAAATATTTAATTTTTTTATGGACAATAATATGCGGTTTATTGATACCTCTTTTTCTTGCTCAGATATATTTAAATGGTTGTGTTATGTTATTTCAGTATTTCAATGATGGCTCGAGTATATTTGATCGTGTCTGCTTTACCACCCAGATCAGGTGTTATTATTTTACCTTCCTTTAATACGCGCATCATCGCTTTTTCTATTCTATCCGCTGCATTTTTCTCTCCCAAATGTCTTAACATCATAACTCCGGAAAGGATAGTTGCGGTAGGATTCGCCGAATGCGCTTTCAATCCTTTTGGTGCCGTACCATGAACCGGCTCAAATACTACCGTTTCATCTCCGACATTCATTCCGGGCACTACACCTAGCCCGCCTACCAGGCCGGCAGATAAATCGGATAGGATATCGCCATACAGGTTAGGCATAACCAATATTTCATAATCTTGGGGCATTTGAACCAGTTTCATGCTCATTGCATCGACAATCATCTCTTCAAAAATAATCTCTGGATATTTTTGCGCGACTTCTTTCGCACACGCTAAAAAAAGACCATCGGTACATTTCATAATATTTGCTTTATGCACCACTGTTACTTTTTTTCTTCTTTCATTCCTTGCTAAGTCAAATGCAAATTTTGAAATCCTTTTACTAGCTTTTCTGGTAATCACCTTGATGCTCTCCGCAGCATCCTCTCCAACCATATGCTCTATTCCGGAATATAGACCTTCAGTATTTTCCCTTACAATCACTAAATCAATATCAGAATATTTTGATGGTATACCCGGATAATTTTTTATTGGTCTTACATTAGCATAAAGATCTAAAGATTTTCTTAGTGTAACATTTATACTCCTAAAACCTCCTCCTATGGGTGTTGTTACCGGTCCTTTCAGAGCAACTTTATTCTTCCTGATATTATCTAATAAATGCTTTGGAAGCGGTGTGCCATATTTTTTAATTACTTTTTCGCCCGCCTCTACTATCTCCCAGTTAATATTTACACCACTTGCTTCTAGAACCATTCTTGCTGCACTGGTAACTTCCGGACCTATTCCATCTCCCGGTATTAAGGTAATGGTATACTTCAATTCAATTTTCCTCCCTTTATAATCGAGTACCTATTCTTTTTTTTGAGATTTTATCAAGTTTAAAAAACCGCCAGCAATTGTCATTTCTTTTTGTCTTTGACTAAGATTCAAATACATTTTGCACTCTCTTTTTTTACTCTTATTTATTATGCAGATAATTCCACTTTTTTTTATCTGCTGCACTATATTTTCAATCAACAATTCATCCATCTCATCTATATGATCATATTCTGATGGATCTTCAAAGACCAAAGGCAATATTCCGTTGTTAATTAAATTAGTTTTATGTATCCTTGCAAATGATTTCGCCAAAACTGCTTTTACTCCAAGATAAAGAGGAACAAGTGCAGCATGTTCCCTGCTTGAACCCTGACCATAGTTTAAGCCTCCCAAAATAAAACCTCCTTTAAATTTTCTGGCTTTTTTTGGGAATTCTTTATCACATATTGTCAGGCAATAATCTGAAAGATAGGGAATATTTGACCTGTAAGGCAACAGTTTGGCAGAGGAAGGCATGATATGATCAGTGCTTATATTGTTTCCTACCTTAATTAAAACTTTTCCCTGTAAATGTAAGCCCATTGGTTTATTTACTGGAAATGGTTTAATATTAGGACCTCTTATTATTTCGACTTTTTCATCATTATTTACCGGCGGAACTACCAGGTTATCATTAACCGTAAAACTTCCGGTTATTTTATCTTCTGGATAATTTTTTAATCCCAATTCTCTTGGATCTGTAATAAAACCGGTAAGAGCGGATGCAGCAGCTATTTCCGGACTGGCTAAATAAATGTCTGCTGAAATTGTCCCGGATCTTCCTTTGAAATTACGGTTAAAAGTTCTTAATGATATACCATTGGTAGACGGAGATTGCCCCATCCCAATACAAGGACCACAAGCACACTCAAGAATTCTAGCCCCAGACATAATCAAAGATGCCAAAGCACCATTTTGTGCAAGTAATGTTAAAACCTGCCTTGAACCCGGTGCTATTGCCAGAGAAACATGCTCTGCTATTGTTTTTCCTTTGAGAATTCCTGCGACTCTCATCAAATCACTATATGAAGAATTAGTACAACTGCCAATTATAACCTGATTTACTTTAGTATTTTTTAAAGAGGATACACTAACCACATTATCCGGACTGTGTGGGCAAGCAACCAAGGGTTCAAGCTGAGAAAGGTTAATGGTCATTTCTTCATGATAATCAGCTCCTTGGTCCGCTTTTATTTTTCGATAATCCTGCCCCCTATTTTGATTTTTGAGAAAATTCAGGGTTACTTCATCACTTGGAAATATTGAAGTAGTTGCACCTAATTCGGCTCCCATATTAGTAATGGTAGCTCTTTGAAATACAGATAGGTTCTTAACACCTTCACCGGTATATTCTAATATTTTACCTACTCCACCTTTTACGGTTAATCTCTTCAAAATCTCAAGTATAATATCTTTGGCCGATATCCAGGGATTCAATTCACCCTTCAAATCCACTTTTATTATTTGTGGCATAATGAAATGATATTTTCCTTGAGCCATGGCTATGGCAACATCCAATCCTCCTGCCCCAATCGCCAACATTCCCAGACCTCCGGCTGTTGGCGTATGACTGTCGGAACCTAAAAGTGTTTTTCCGGGTATGCTAAATCTTTCTAAATGAACTTGATGGCATATACCATTCCCTGGTTTAGAATAATATATGCCATATTTCTTGGCAATGGTCTGAATAAAGAGATGGTCATCAGCATTTTCAGGGCCTGATTGAATCATATTATGGTCAACATAAGCCAATGATCTTTCTGTTTTTAATTTTTTTACGCCTAGTGCTTCAAGTTGAAGATAAACCATAGTGCCAGTTGAATCCTGTGTTAATGTTTGGTCAATTTTGATTGTTATTTCTTCCCCGGGAAACATCTTGCCTTCTAATAAATGGTTTTTTATTAATTTTTGGGCAACTGTCAATGGCAATTTTCATTCCTCCTGTTTAGTTTTTTAGTGATGATTGAAAATATTTTAACATAGTTCTAATTATTTGGTTGGTAAAATAGGAAATATTTCAGGAAAATATTTTCGAGCTAATAATTCTAGTTCTTCATCACTTATTACAGTTGCTCTTTTATTTTCATACTCTTCTTCAACCCATTTTTTTATTTCTAGTATTCTAACATCCTTTTTATTAATCTTTTTTTCATCTTTTAAATTGAAAAAAGTATTTATCCAAGCAGCAATTCCAGCAATTCCGGAATGAGCACCTACGGCAATTACCACAGGTTTTTTTAAGATTTTATGTGTATCAAATATATTATAGATTTCTTCATTTTTTAATATACCATCTGCGTGAATTCCTGCCCTCGTTGCATTAAATGCTTTTCCTACAAAAGGTGTTCTTGGAGGTATTTCGTAATGAATGACATTTTCAAAGTAATCGGCTATTTCAGTTATTATTTCAAGCTTCATATTTTTAATAGTGCCCCGCAGCTGTGCATATTCAATTATCATTGCTTCTAAGGGACAATTTCCCGTTCTTTCACCTATACCTAAAAGAGAGGTATTCACTGCAGCAGCCCCATAAAACCAAGCTGTCGATGAATTGGATACTGCTTTATAAAAATCATTATGTCCATGCCATTCAATCCACTCCGATGGCACACCGGAATAATGTCGAAGCCCGTAAATAATCCCTTGAACACATCTTGGCAATGCTGCACCCGGATAGGATACTCCCAATCCTAAAGTGTCACAAGCCCTAATTTTAATCGGAATTTTTGCTTTATTCGATAAATCCATTAATTTATTTGCAAAGGGGACTACAAAGCCATAAAAATCAGCTCGAGTAATATCTTCAAAATGGCATCTAGGAATAATTCCCTGCTCTAGAGCTGCTTCCACAATAGAAATATACATATCCATCGCTTGCTTTCGTGAAAGATGAAGTTTTTTGAATATATGGTAATCAGAACAAGATACCAATATACCTGTTTCCTTTATTCCTATTTGTTTAACCAGCTTAAAATCATCTTTTTTTGCCCTTATCCAGGTAGTCACTTCCGGATATTTATAATTTCTATTTAAGCATTTTTCTATTGCATCTCGATCTTTTTCAGAATAGATGAAAAATTCTGTCTGTCTTATTATGCCTGATTTATTATCTAATCGATGCAGGAAATCATAAATCGATAATATCTGTTCTGCCGTATATGGTGATCTGGATTGCTGCCCGTCTCTAAAAGTTGTATCAGTCACCCAGATTTCACTTGGGACAAATGAGGGCACATGTCTATGATTAAAAGTGACTCGAGGTATTTCATCAAATGGAAATACTTCCCTAAACAGATTTGGTTTTGTTACATTTTGCAAGTTGTATTTATATATTGACTGTTCTAATAAATTAGAACGTTTACTAAATATTACATTTTTAGTCATAATTTTACCCTACCTTTAATATAATTAAAATAATCCTGATGGCTTAAGGCCAAATCCCTCTAATTTCCATACTTTTTGCAACTTTTGAAATTGCATACATGTATGCTGCAGTACGGTTGTTCACTTTTTTATCCAGACTGATTTTTAAAACCTCGTTAAATGCTGTTACCATTAATTCTTTTAGTCTTGAATTTACTTTTTCTTTGCTCCAGAAATAGCCGTAAAGCCCTTGAACCCATTCGAAATAAGATACCGTTACTCCTCCGGAATTAGCTAAAATGTCAGGAATTATAAAAATGTTATTTTTAAAGAGAATATCATCTGCTTCCGGAGTAACCGGTCCATTGGCAGCTTCTGCGATTACTTTCGCTCTAATGCTACCAGCATTTTCCCTGGTTATTACTCCTTCCAAAGCAGCTGGAACAAGTATGTCACATTTCATTTTTAACAAATCATCATTTGAGATGGACCTGGCTTTTGAATAATCACTTACGGTACCTGTCCTCATTTTATGTTCAAGTATTTCTACGGGATCAATTCCTTCCAAATTATAAACTCCTCCTTTTGAATCACTAACACCAATGATCGTATACCCCTGTTCATGCAACAATCGGGCGGCTATAGAACCGGCATTGCCATAACCTTGAACAACTGCCGTAGCTTTTGATGGATTTAATTTCAAATATTTCGCAGCTTCTTTTACTATCATCGATAAACCGCGGGCAGTTGCTTCTTCTCTACCCTGTGATCCCCATAAATCAAGCGGTTTTCCGGTAATTGTGGCATAAGCAGATGAATGACAGATTTTATTATAAGTGTCAGTATACCAGCCCATAATTTTAGGATTTGTATATACGTCAGGGGCAGGGATATCTTGTCTCGGGCCGATAATCGCTGATATCTCAAAAATATATCTTCTGGAAAGTCTTTCCAGTTCACCTTCAGACATTACTTTTGGATTACATTTAATGCCTCCTTTTCCCCCTCCGAATGGAATTCCAACTATCGCACACTTCCAGGTCATCCAGGCAGACAGGGCTTTCACTTCGTCCAAGCTGACTTCGGGATGATATCTCACTCCACCCTTTGCAGGGCCCCTGGCAGTATTAAATTGTGATCTGTAACCTTGAAATACTTTTACTTCTCCGTTATCCATTCTCACAGGAACCGAAACCATTAATACTCTTTCAGGTTCTTTAAGCTGGTTTAAAATATCAGGATTCAAATTCATTCTTTTTGCAGCAATTTCCAGTTGAATTTTTGCTATTTCAAAAACATTTGAAGATTTTTTCCTCTCCAATTTGACTAAACTCGCATTTCTTTCACTTATTTGATAAACCATTTTATTTTTTCCTTTCAATATTTAATTCTAAATTTTTTCATAAATTAAAATAGAACTTAAAGTTTTTCCGGTAGTATAAACACCTCCACATAACGGCTCAGTTTTTTAAAATAAAAAGCCTTTTTTAAGACTGCCTTAGTCTTAAAAGGCTCCCTTGCCTAATTTTAATTTTTAACTGCAGTGTTGTTTTTCTACTCCGGTGTAGAAATATTGCGTGCTAAAAAATACTACATAGTATTTTTTAGCACTTTAATTATTTCTTACTTCATAAGAAAGGATAATTGCTTCAGCTACCTCCTTCATTGAAATTCTCTTATTCATACTATATTTTCTCATCAAGGAAAAAGCTTTTTCTTCATTGACGCTTTTTTCCCTCATTAAAATACCTTTTGCTCTTTCAACTTTTTTTCGGGTTTCAAGCTCTTTTTGAATGATTTCAGTCTTAACGATTAATTCAGTTTTTTCAATTGCAACAGCAGCTTGATTTGCGACTGTACTTAAAAGGCTAATATCTGCTTTTGTATAATTGTATAAAGTAGTCGTATAAACATTGAGGACGCCAATCACCTTACTGTTTACCATCATTGGAACACTTGCCATGGAAACTAAGCCTTCTTTTTCTGCAAGATTCTTTTCCTTATAGCGGATATCTTTCAACACATCCAAAATAATGACAGGTTTTTTCTCACGCGCTACCAGGCCTACAATCCCCTCACTTATCTTTATTACCCTTTTTACTAAATATTCTCTACTCATTGATTGTGTAGCCTCTATGGTAAATTCTTGATTTTTTTCGTTTAATAACCATATGTTACAAATTTTTGCACACATAACGTTTGCTGTTAAAGTAACGATCAATTTCAATATTTCTTCAAGATACATTTCTGATGTTATTGCTCTACTTATTTTATTTAAAGTTTTCAAGTAATCTTCAAGATTGTACTTCTGCATAATTTTCATACCCTTTTACGGACATTTATTTTATAGTATATTTATTATTACTTTACTAAATTAAAGTATTAAAGTATAAAATTTTATAAAAAAGCCTGAAAGATAGGTTATGTTCATTTTTACAGAACCTATCTTTCAGGCTTTTTTCCCAAAAGTGTAACACTTATTTTTTAAAAATGTCTGTACCGCTCGGTCCAGCTTCTTTTGGTTATGGAACGGAACCCTAGGCACACTCCTGTCTATTTAATATATTTTATTTTATGGGATTATAGCAGGTCTTCTTGAAAAAGTCAAGAAATTGAATAATTATTGTAATTGAACTTTGATATTTTCATCTTAAAAATAATTAGTAATAGTGTCACTACGGAAAAGTGAAGATGTCTAGTGACTAAATAAAGAATTAGTATGAGTTTGTGTTATCAACTCCCCAATTGAGAATAAGATGACCAGTGGCAGAGATTTAAAAAATTATTTTAACTCATATGCTATATTCCATAAAATCTTCAGCTAATAAAGTTTGTGGGAAAATTTTTCGAGCTTCAACCAATAAATCCTTTTCGGTCGTTTTGTTATTTTTACTTTTAGAATTATATCTTGAACTAATATGAGTTAATATGAGCCGTTTTACACCTGCCTCTTTTGCAGCGTTTGCAGCTACCGCAGTTGTTGAATGGAAATTACGAAAGGCATCTTCCTTTTCTTTGTAAGAAAAAGTTGATTCATGTATTAAGATATCTGCATTCTTCGCCAAGAAAATTAGATTTTCGGAAAAAGCCGTATCACTTCCAAACACTATTTTTTTTCTTTCTTTAATACAATCAATAAAATCTTTTCCATGAAAGATTCTACCATCAGGTAATTTGATTGTTTTCCCTTCTTTCAAAGCTTTATATACCGGACCTGGTTTTATATTGTATTCTCGGGCTTTTTCTATCATAAAATGACTTTGCTTTTTTTTCTCTTCTAAAGAATATCCATATGTTTTTAGGTTGTGAGTAAGTTCGCAATATTTCACTCTAAATTCTTCATCTTCGTATATGATTCCTGAGGTAGAACTTGAAGGGATAATATTCACCTTAATTTCATAAGGAATATAAGTTTTAGACAATTTCAACGTTTCTTTTAAATATAAATCAAGACCTTCGGGACCAAATATTTGAATGTTATGCTGATTTTTTCCGCAAGTCAAACCTCGAGATGCTAATAATCCGGGAAGTCCGAACAAATGGTCGCCGTGCAAATGAGATATAAATACTTTTTCTAACCTTGATATTTTCAAAGAAGTTTTTAAAATCTGATGTTGCGTTCCTTCTCCGCAATCCCACAACCACCATTTATTTTTTTTAGAAAAAATCAGTGCTATAGAAGATACGTTTCTCCTCAAAGAAGGTAAACCAGAACCGGTACCTAAAAAAAATAATTTCATAAATTTCCATCCAATTTTATTCTTTTTTTGCACATTCGGAAGCTTGCCCTTTTAATATCTCTATTCCGTGTGGTAAAACATCCAATATTATTTCTAAAGATTCTTCGACTCCTTTAGGGCTACCGGGTAAATTAATAATCAAGGACTCTCCTCTAATACCGGAAATCGCCCGAGACAGTATAGCTCTATTGGTTTTCCTGAAACTTTCACCTCTAATCATCTCGCTAATTCCGGGTACAGATTTTTCTATGACTTCAGAGGTTGCGTCCGGCGTTACATCTCTTTTCGCCAAACCCGTTCCTCCGGTAGTAAAAACTAAATCAAGATGCATTTCATCTACCGCTTTTATTAGTTCTTTTTTTATTAATTCTTTCTCATCAGGAATAATCTTGTAATATTTTACTTTTCCATCAATTTTCGATATAATATCTTTTATTTTTTTACCACTTAAATCTTCTCTTTCTCCTCGTGAACCTTTATCGCTTATTGTTAAAATGCCTACACTAATCATTAGGAAATCACCTCAATTTTATCGCCAGCTTTTATTATTCCACCTTCTAATACGCGAGTAAAAATTCCTTCCTTGGTCATGATGGAACTAAATTTTTTTCCTTCAATTTCTTTTAAATATTTTTCTTTTTTTCCGATTTGAGTCATCTCCAGCGTTACATTATTTCCTATTTTTAGCTTTGTTCCCATGGGCAACTTATGTAAGATAATACCCTCTGTAACTATATTTTCATATAGATCACCGTAATTAATGTTTGCTCCCTGCTCTCGCATCTTATTAATGCTATCAATGCTGAGAAGGCTTATCTGTTTATGGTATTTTCCCGCATGAGCATCATTTTTCAATCCCCAATCTTTAATAATCAATCCTTCCTTGATATTTTTTTTATTTTCTTTTTTTATTTTACTTCGACAAACTGCAATTATTTTACCGACTAATTTTTTCGCCATATAATTTTATTTCTCCATTCCAGATTTTCCTTGATAACGACCGCTTCGCCCTCCGATTTTTTCAACCAGATGTATATTTTGAATCGTCATCTCCTTATCTACCGCTTTACACATATCATAAATTGTCAAAGCTGCCACTGAAACAGCTGTTAACGGTTCCATTTCTACGCCAGTTTTTCCAGTATTTTTGACTTTTGATTGTATAATAATCTTGTTTTTATTTTTATCAATCTTAAAATAAATATTAATGTGAGTTAAGACCAGAGGATGACACATTGGAATAATTTCGCTGGTTTTTTTTGCAGCCATAATTCCGGCAATTTGAGCTACTCCTAAAACGTCACCCTTGGACACCTTTCCATCTTTAATCATTTTTAAAGTTGTAGGTAACATGACTATTTCGCCTTCCGCAATTGCCATTCTATTTGTGTCCTCTTTGTTGCCAACATCTACCATCTGTGCTCTGCCATCTTTATTAAAGTGAGTAAATTCTAATTTGTTCATTTTTATCGATAAACCTCCGAACCAAGATTTTTAAAGAACGAACGATTTTAATTTGCAAATATGTATATAAAATAATCTACATTGGACGTAATTACCAGTTATTTTTCACTAAATAATTTCTATTGTATCTCCAATTATTACCTTTCCGCTTCTTAAAACCCGGGCAAATATTCCTTCTTTGGGCATAATGCACATTCCAATTTTACTTTTAATTTCACAATTATGATGACATTTTTTGCCAATCTGAGTTACTTCCAAAAGTACTTTTTTTCCAATTAATAACTTGGTACCAGGATTTAATTCATACAGAATGATATTTTCAGTGGTTAGATTTTCTGCAAAACTTCCAAAATCAATTTCAAAGTCCTTATTTTTCATTTTATTGATGCTTTCGATTCCTAAAAGGCTGATTTGGCGATGCCATTTTCCGCCGTGAGCATCATTTTTTAAACCATAATCTTTTAATAAAAATCCTGAACCTATATTTTTTTTCACTGTTCCTTTTTTTTCACTTTGACAAACTGCTAATATTTTTCCTTGACTTTTTTCAAACATTTCTTATCAACACCTTTTATTTTAATCCAATCATTTTAATCAATTCAATACCTATTTTTATAAACAAAATTTTAATGAAATTCCTCGCAAACAATCATTGCAAAAAATAACAATCATTCATTTTATCATTTTACGAATTATCGAGATGATTAAAATATTATTTTTTCTTTTTTAATTATGTAATTTCTCCTACTAAAAACGGATTTTATTCGTTATTATCCTCCGATTTGAGACATTTGAAAAGAAATATCATTCTTTTCTTTTATGTTTAATTGATGGCATGCGGGTTTTAATTTTACTGCTTCAATAATTTTTTCTCTGATCAATTTTTTTCTTGAATGAGAGGTGTTTTTAGCTGTTTTTTCCAGATTTCTTAATTCATTTTTAAGTTCAATTGCTCTATTAGAAAAAAGACAAGGTCTTATTTTTCCATTAGAGGTTAATCTTACCCGATTACAACTTTCACAAAAATGTTGACTTAAAGCAGTAATAAATCCGATAGTCCCCTTGCCACCATCTAATTGATAATAACTAGCAGGACCATTACCACGATCAACCTTAACAGGTTTTAACAAATATTTTTTAATCAAGTAATCTCTTATCTCCAATATTGAAATAAAGCCTTTTTTATACTCTGCACTTAATACGTCAGTAGAAGGCATAAATTCGATAAAACGAATATTTATCGGATATTTCAAAGCTAATTGAACAAAATCATCGATTTCATCATCATTCACTCCTCTCATCACAACGGTATTAATTTTTACAGGCAGCAATCCTACTGCTATCGCGGTGTGTATTCCGGTTAAAACTTTTTTAAGATTTCCACCTCGAGTAATCTTCTTATATTTTTCTTCCTGTAAAGAATCCAAGCTGACATTTACTCTTTTTAATCCTGCTTCTTTTAATTGTCCGGCATATTCATCAAGAAAAAAACCATTGGTTGTTAAAGATATATCATTTAATTTTTTTATTTTATTCAATTGTCGGATAAAGCACGTGACGCCTTTTCTTGCCAGTGGTTCGCCTCCGGTTATCCTTACTTTTGATATGCCAAGCTCTACTGCTTCTTGAATGATTTCCATTATTTCTTCATATCTCAATATTTCCTGATGAGGAATAAAATTAAACGGCTTTTCCGGTTGGCAATAAATACACCGATAATTACATCTATCCGTAATTGAAACTCGAAGATAACTAATCTCTCTGCCAAAATTGTCAATTAATTTATTCATCTTGTACTTCCTTTCCGCTGAGGCTGAGATCATAACCTCCCAGGTCCAATATTTTTTTCCGAAACTCATCTGAACGTATAACATCTAGAATTTCATTCATTTTATGGTTTGAATAAAATTCCGATGATACAATAATATCATATCTTTCTTTTGTAACCGGTATAAAATCAAGATGAAAAGCTTTGGCTGCAGATAAAATCCCTAATCCTGCATCTGCAGTTCCTTCCGCAACTGAAGAGGCAACCATTAAATGTGTATATTCCTCTCGAGAATAACCCTGAATATTTGAAGGATCATACCCTTTGACCCTTAGGAGGTAGTCTAATAAGACTCTGGTTCCTGAGCCTTTCTGCCGATTGACAAAGATAATGTCCTTTTTCATTAGATCATCGATACTTTTTATATTTTTAGGGTTTCCTTTTTTTACATATATTCCCTGTTCCCGATAAGCAAGGTTAATGACTTTAACTGCTTTATCCGGTAAAATTTTCTTAATATAAGTAAAATTATATTTCCCATTTTCGGGATCTAACAAATGGGCGGTGGCAAGGTGTGTTTTTCTTTGTTTTAAGGCTGACAATCCCCCCATACTTCCTACATTGAAGGATACTAAATTCAAGTCGGAAAAATTTTTATGTAATTCATTTTTTAAAACATCCAATATCAAGTCATGGCTTCCGGTTACAATGACATTACGCTTTATTTTTTCTATATCACGTATGAGTTCCGCATCAACTTCTTCCAAAAAACTCAAGCCTTCTTTATGAGAAGGAATGCGGATAAAAGCATCCGCCTCAATGAGAGAATTGATGACTCCTGCACCTCTGGGGAGAGGAAATGCCATTATTTTTTTATCTATTTCGCCTAATCTTACTCTTAAAAATTCTTCATTTCCCAAACGTGAAAATAATTTTTGCGCTACAGTAACATTAATCATTTTTCGAACATCTAATCGCATACCGACTTTTTTAAATATGAGAGGTTTTAAAAATTGTTCAGCTGAGATAAACATGGATACCGGATATCCAGGCAGGCCAATAACCGGGAGTTTGTTTACAATTCCCAAAATAGTTGGTTTTCCCGGCATGATAGTAACTCCATGAACTAAAATCTCTCCTAAATTCTCAATCATCTTTGAAGTAAAATCTTTAGAACCGGCTGATGAACCTGCCAATATCACAACGATATCACTCTGTTGAACGGCATCTTTTATAACACGCATCAAATCATTCGGGATATCCCGCACAATACCGTAAATGGATGCTTCGCCTCCCCATTCGGAAATCATATTTTTTACTACTTTTGAGTTATACTCAATAATTTTTCCAGGGGATATCTTTTCTCCGGGTTCGATAAGTTCATCCCCGGTAGGTATGATACTTACAAGCGGTTTTTTCCTAACTGAGATTTTATCGATTCCACCAGCTAATAGACCGCCAATATCTACAGGTCTTATTTTGTGATTTTCCGGTAAAATTAATTGATTTGCTACAATATCTTCTCCAATGTTTCTAATGTGTTGTCCAGGAAAGGCGGCTGAGTAAATTTCAACTTTTTCACATTTGTTTCTCTCTTCACTTTTTGAAAAAAAAGTTACTTGATTTTGCTTTAGAAATACTGTTGCATCTACTATATTAATATCTTCGATTTTTATTACTGCATTACAATCCTGTGGAATAGGATTGCCGGTATTCACATAATAAAAATCGATATTTTTCTTTAACCTTACAGGAGATGATTCAGAAGCTCCAAAAGTATCTTCTGCTTTTACCGCAATACCATCCATAGCAGCAGACTGAAAATGTGGTGATGATATTTTGGCAAAAACCGATTCGGCAGTAATCCGCGCTAATGCATCAATTGTAAGAATCAACTCTCTTTCTAAAGGAAGATTTAATTTATCCTGCAGTAATGCCATATTCAATTTATGCTGCGCTTCCTTTAAAGAAAGTTTATTTAAATAGATGTTTCTTTTCAAAGCCACGCCCCCCATGTATATTCATCATTAAAACAAATTTACTTTTACATTTGTTCCTTTTACCAAACCCTCTACATTTAGATCAATCTTAACCAATCCTGAAGCTAAAACCATATTGGATATTAATCCCGATTTTCCTAAAATTGGTTTGGCAAAAAATTTCCCTGCTTTTTCATATAAAGCAACTCGGATGTATTCTTCTCTACCAGAATCAGAAGAAATATTAGCGTCTATTTCTGCTTTAATCTGTTTATTGTATATCAACTCATCATTACTTCCCTCAAACCATCTAAGTAAAGGCTTTAGAAATAAATCGAAGATAATCATCGCAGATACCGGGTGACCGGGTAAACCGAATATCGGCATATCATCCACCACTGCAATAATAGTGGGTTTTCCCGGCTTTACCGAAACTCCATGTACCAGTATCCCTGGCTTACCCAATCGACTAAGTACTTCAAGAGTAATATCTCTGCTGCCTACTGAACTTCCTCCGGAAATAATTATTGCATCTGCTTCTTTTTTCTGAATTGTTTCTTTTATTTTTTTCTCTAAAATTAACTTTTCATCTTTTACAATTCCTTTATATATTGGAATGGCGTGCATTTCAAGCAGGCAAGCTCCCAAAGTATAACTATTGATATCTCTTACCTGACCAAAATCGGGAACTTCATTTGCAGGAACAATCTCGTTACCAGTTGAAATGATTGCAATTCTCGGTTTTTTATAGACTTCAATCTTTAATCTTCCAATGCCTGCTAAAATCCCTATATCCTGCGGACGGATTTTATGCCCTTTTTTCAAGATAGTTTTTCCCGCCGTCAAGTCTTCATCTTTTCGCACAACATTTTCCCATGGTGCAACAGATTTTCTTATCTCGATATTTTTTTCATCAATTTGCTCAGAGTATTCCAGCATAACAACAGCATTGCTGCCGACAGGTAACATTCCCCCTGTCGATATCTTTACCGCTTCTCCTACATTTAATTTAAATTCGGGCTTACACCCCATATCAATCTCTCCAACAATTTTTAGGTAGGCAGGTAAACTATCGCTTGCTCCAAAAGAATCCTCTGCTTTGATTGCGTAGCCATCCATCGTGGAACGATTAAAACCGGGCAGGTTAATATCAGTTGAAATATTTTGGGATAATACCCGATCTAAAGCATCAATGATTTTAATTTTCTCTCTATTTTTCTGATGAAGTAATTCTAGATTCAAGTGACTTTTTAAAAGTTGAATGGCTTTATCCGGTATTGTGACATCAAACAAGGTTTTAGGCATATCTCAGTTGCCCTCCTATGCAAATCTACTGATGGATACATCTTTATTTAGTACCTCAGGAATATTAAAATCAAAATAAAAAAGCCAACACAATGTTTGGTGTTGGCTTATAATTGTAAAATACTAACTATGCTCTCCTTTCCAAACACGGGAGGGACAAAAGTTTCCTTTCGCTCCCCTTCGGCTAAATCACCATTGTTTTCCTTTAGGTAAAATAGCTCGGAGAATATGGGAATGATTAATATAATTTCAAATTATCTTTTTAGTATTATATTATTCTTTTTTCATTTTTGCAAAATATTTTATGAAAATAAGAATTGTTTATTCATTCGTCCGGAAAAATCAAATAGTGTTGAAAAGTAATACAGTTTAAGTAAAAGCTGAATGTTATTTTCTATTTAATTCATTTATAGAGAAAAATTTTCGAATATAAATAATATAAAATCACAATTTTTGACATATTGGACAATAAAAAGAGCTGCGGCCTTCTATTCTTACCATTTCAATAGTATGCTGACATTTGACACACGCTTTTCCTCTTCTCCCATAAATTTGTATTTCTTGCTCAAATTCTCCCTTTTTACCATCGGTATCCCGAAATGCTCCATCAGATATCGTACTTCCTTTTAGTTGGATAGCTTTGCGCAAAACAAGCTGAATCTGCTTATGTAAAATGAATGTTTCATAATAATTTAAAGAAGAGGCTAATCGCATGGGATGAACATGAGCTCTATATAACGCTTCATTTGCATAGATATTTCCTAAACCAACAATTAATTTCTGATTCATTATTAAAGATTTAATTCTTTTTTTTTGATGCATTTTTAACAACTTGAAGAATAATTCCTTGGTAAATTTATCACTTAGAGGCTCAACACCAAGCTTTGCGATGCTATCAATTTCCATTATACTGTTAACCAGATACACTTTGCCAAATTTCCGGACATCATTAAAGACCAACCGGGTACTATCGTTAAAACTAAATATAATATGATTGTGCTTTGGTTTTATTAAATTTTTATTAATTTCAAAAGAATTATTTCTATAGGGATAGATCAAAATACCGGTCATCCCTAAATGGACAATCAATTGGCTTTTTGGAAACAAATCAATAATAATATATTTGCCTCTACGCAATACTTTTTTTATTGTTTTGCCTTTCAATTCCCTGGTAAATTCCGCTTGGGAAAACTTTTGTATTATTTTTAAATGATTTACAATTACTTTGTTTATCTTCCGTCCGACAATTTTATTATTTAATTCTAATCTTACAGTTTCAACTTCCGGTAATTCTGGCATGTTTTTCCTCTATTTTTGTTAAAGTAATTTTAACCTGTTCATTTCATTTAAAAAATAAATTAATTTATTTTTTACCATTATCCAACTTCTTAATCATCAAATAGCAAAACAGTTAACTTCTAATTTTCTTCGTACGTTTTAAGTATTGTTCGAACTTCCTCTAAATCAGTAATAATATTTTCACCTACTTTTTTATTGTTTCGATCTAAAAAAATCGTATTCATTCCGGCTTGTTTTGCAGACAAGTAGTCAGATTTCCAGCCATCACCAATATGCATAACTTCTGAAGGATGGACTTCTAATATTCGGGATATTTTTATATACAAATCAGTATTTTTAAGTTGCTTAAAATCTGATATGGCGGAAAAAGTTCGAGTAAAATATTTTCCTAATTTTAGCATTTTAGGTGATAAAAATTCTCGTGGCATTGCGGAAATAACAATTAATTCGTATTGTTCTTTTAAGTCTTCCAGCAGTGGGATGACGGAAGGAAATATTTTAATCTGTGGTTCATATTTTTTTAATATTTCATGATGGGAAATATTTAAATCAAAATAGGATATCCAATATTTAAGCTCATACCATTTCAAATTTTTACTTCCCAAGGTTTCATATTCCTTGAAGGAAATTTTTACAGCATCTTCGAAAGATATTCGTCTCTTATTGGCTAATAATTCTGGAATTTCCTTAAACCAGATTAAATCATTATATTCAGGGTCCACTAAAGTGCCATCCACATCAAAAGAAATAATATTAATCTTTTTATGCAATTTACCAATCCTCCGGTTGTTTTAGTGAATAGTATATCATTCTCATTTTAGATTTACCAGAATTGATCTATTTGCATTCAATGACTGTAATACTTCCCCCCTATGTTTTGACCACCATAAAAAAATCCCGGCAGCTTCCTAC
>CBFCZX010000002.1:0-29460 GCA_965602765.1 uncultured Atribacterota bacterium
CGTAATGGAAGAAGTATTATTGAACAATATAATTCTGAATAAATGAAAATCTTATTGGGTTCAAATTAACATAAAAATTTGTTTAAAATTATCATTCCTGATATATATAAACACAAGACTTTATATATTTTTCTTGCCTAAAGTTTTTCAATTAATTACAACTAATTCGATCATTGTTCAATTGTATTATAATTTTTAGGCACCATCTTTATTTTTTTCTCTTAAAAAAGTAGGTATTTCTAAATCATTATAATCAATTTTTCCCTGTTCCGGTTCTTCGTTAATTGCTTCGGGTGCTGCTTTTTCTTTATATGTGACATCAAAGCCGGCAGCAATTACGGTTATTTTAATGCCATCTTCTAATTTTTTATCAATGACTGCTCCGAAAATAATATCCGCTTCCGGATTGGCAGCTTGAGATATAATTTCTGCTGCTTTATTTACTTCGTGTAAAGTTAAGTTGGTTCCACCACTGATATTAAATAAAATACCTTTTGCACCATTGATATTAGTCTCCAATAAAGGACTGTTAATTGCACTCTGGGCAGCTTTTCTGGCTCTATCCTCTCCACTTGCTCTTCCAATTCCCATAATGGCGGTTCCCGCATTCTCAATAATCATTTTTACATCTGCGAAATCAACATTAATCAACCCTGATTCTACTACAATATCTGAAATGCCATGAATACCATCCAGCAATACTTCATCGGCAACTTTAAAGGCATCCATAATTGAAGTGTTTTCATCCACAATTTTTAGCAATCTATCATTTGGAATAACAATTAAAGTGTCGACCATTTCTTTTAACATTTTTATACCTTCTTCTGCCTGTCTCATTCTTTTATGGCCCTCGAAACTAAATGGCTTAGTGACTACTCCTACAGTAAGAGCACCAATATCCTTAGAAAGTTGTGCAATTATCGGGGCACCACCGGTACCGGTTCCCCCTCCCATACCAGCAGTTATGAATACCATATCTGCTCCATCTAACACTTTAGCGATTTTTTCTTTATCTTCTTCAACAGCTCTGCGTCCGAGTTCCGGATCTGAGCCGCTCCCCAATCCTTTGGTAATGCTGCTTCCGACTTGTATTTTCTGTTCTGCATTAGAAAATGCCAGTACCTGAGCATCCGTGTTAGTAGAAATGTATTTGACGCCCTGCAGTTTTGCTTCAATCATTCTATTTACCGCATTTCCACCACCGCCGCCTACTCCGATAACTTTTATATCAACTAATTGACCTACTCTATTACTCAGGTTATGCAATTTATTGCCTCCTTATCATTATCCTTACTTTTGGAACTATAAAATAAGATTAGAAAAAATCTTTCAGCCATGCGATGGCTTTCCCAAAAATATTTCCAACCTTTGCTTTTTTCTTAGAAAATTTATATATACTATCAGATGAATTTTTATCATTTGCAAAATTTAATAATCCGATGGCCGTTGAATAAGCAGGGTCATTCACCATATCTGCCAATTCCCCCTTATAGTGGGGGAAGCCTATACGTACAGGCAAGTTTAACACTTGTTTTGCAACTTCTGTTATTCCGGGCAATAATGAACTGCCTCCGGTTATAACAGCTCCGCCTGGTATCATTTTGGAATATCCTGATTTTATCAATTCATTTTGAACCAGAGTTAATATTTCGCTTACCCGTGGCTCAATAATCTCTACAAGATAATCCTGGGGAACTTTTTGCTTTGCTTTGTTTTCGGAACTGGTTATTTCTATATTTCTCTTAGGTTTCCCTTTTACTTCAATTGCACTTCCGTAATTTATTTTTATATTTTCAGCTTCTTCAATTGAGGTTCTTAAACCGATTGCCAGATCATTGGTAATCTGGTTACCGCCCAGTGGTAATACAGCTGAATAAACTAAGCCCCCTTCAATAAATAATGCAATTTCAGTGGTTCCTGCACCAATATCAACCAGCACTGCACCTAATTCTTTCTCAGCATTGCTTAATACAGCATTGCTTGCAGCAAGAGTACCAAAAACAATCTCATCTATGTTTAAAGAGGAGCCTTCAATGGCTTTAATTAGGTTTTGCACTGCAGTAATGGAATCTGTAATAATATGCACTTTACATTCCAACCTCGCTCCGGACATTCCTAACGGATCAATGATTCCACTTTGTCCATCAACGATAAATTCCTGGCTTAACGCATGGATTAATTCTCTTTCTGAAGAGATAACTCCTGCCTTAGCAGCTTCAATCACTTTTTGAATATCATTTTCCGTTATTTCTGGAGAATCATTCGATATAGCGATAACTCCCTTACTGTTCAAGGAAGAAATATGATTTCCGGCAATAGAGATAAAAACAGAATTAATTCGAAGTCCAGACATTCGTTCGGCACTTTCAAGTGATAGCTTTATTGATTGGATAGCTTTATCTAAATCAATAATGACCCCTTTTTTAATCCCTGAAGAAGGGTTTTTACCAATCCCAACTATTTCTATTTGATCATTTTCGTCCAATTCACCAACTATAGTACAAACTTTACTAGTACCGATATCCAGGCTCACCACTAACTCGTCTTTCACCATTTTTATTCCCTCCCGCATCCTTTTAAATCCAAATAATTTTTATTATATATCACTTATAAAAAATATTTATTTAAATATATCATTTTTTTACTTTGATTACCAAACTATCTTGAAAACGTAAATCGATATAATCGACTTGCAATTTTTCGTTCTTAATTCTATCCAATGCTTCCCTGATCAAATTTTCCTTGTTAATAATTTCTTCAGCATTATTCACTCTTACTTTTACTGTTTTATCTTTACTACAGACTAAAAAATCATTAGAATCTAATATTTTCACTTCATAAAACATTCTTGGCAATAGGACATCTATGCAATGCATAATTTCTAAGGCTAACCTATAATTCGGTTCAACTATTTTTTCTCCAATCTTCAAATGTTCAATGTTTAATCCATTAATGAGAGGTAAATGCGAAGTATTCTCTTTTTCATGTTCTAAAAAACACAAAATCATTCCATCTTTACTGGATTTAATACTTTCTTCGCCAATAGATACAATGGCAATTGCCTTTCTCTCCCTTATGATAATTTTTACTTTATCTGGAAATATTTTTTTTATTTCCGCCTCATTGATCCATGGTTCGGCCGTTAAATGGTGAATAAGTTCTTTTGAATTTAACAGGAATATATTATCACCAATATTTATTCCGGATGCTTGATAAATGATGTGATTTTTCAGGTAATCATTTCCCTCAATAACAACTTCTTTAATGTTAAATAATTCAGAGTGAAATAAAAATTGAAATAAATACCATCCGATAATAGCCAAGAGACAGTAAACAAAAATTATTTTAGATATGCTTATTTTGGCTGATGAACCGTTTTCCTTCTCTTCTTTTACCTCCTCAGTTTTCTGTTCCAATTCTTCTTCGTAATCATTATTTTCCTTCATATATTACTCTCTGAATTACTTCATCCTTTTACATTTATTTGAGATAGTGAAAAATTAAAAAATTGACATTTTATTAATTATAAAGTGCGTTTGGAAATAAAAAAACATTTTTCAAGCTAATTAAATCACTCTTCCCCGATAATTTCAATTTCCCTTTCTAGTCTAATTCCAAATTTTCCCTGGACTCTATTTTCTATTTCATTAATTAAATACAGTATGTCATTTGCAGAAGCGTTACCTTTGTTAATAATAAAATTGGCATGAATTTTTGATACTTCAGCCTGTCCTTTTGAAAGCCCTTTTGCCCCAGCTTTTTCGATTAATTCCCCAGCAAAATGATCTTTAGGATTTTTGAAAACACTTCCTGCATTACAATAATTTAAAGGTTGTTTATTTAATCTGAATTTTATATTCTCTTCAATTTTTGATCTTATTTTTTCTTTTTTTTCAATTTCTAATTTAAATTCTGCTTCTATAATAATAGCAGTATTTTCACTTAAATCACAGTTTCGATAATAAAAACGCAAATTCGATCGGGGAATTTTTTTTATTTTATTTTCTTTGGTTAAAATAGTAATGCGGTGCACAATATCCGCCATTGAGCTTCTTTTGAAACCGGCATTATTCTTAATTGCCCCACCAATCGTTCCAGGTATATTATAAGCAAATTCTAAACCGCTTAGATTTTGATGAAAGGCAAATTTACTGACATACGACAAACCAATTCCAGCTCCAACCTTTAATATTTTATCAGATAGTACTACTTTTTTGAAACCTTTTCCCAATTGTATCACTATCCCCCTAATGCCTTTATCGCGAATGAGTAAATTAGTTCCATTACCGATTAATATATAAGGAATATTTTCACGGGCAGCAATTGAAAGAATAGTTTTTAATTCTTTTATATTCTCGGGTATACAATAAAAATCAACCGGTCCGCCAACTTTATAAGAAGTATATTTTTTTAAAGGTTCGTCTATTTTAATCTTTTTCTCAAGACCGTTTTTCACAAAATGATAAAAAATTGTTTCTTTAGATAATGCAGTAGACAATAAAAACACCTTTTCTTTTATAATTTTTGTGACAATTCACGACCTATAGTCCAGATATCCCCGGCACCCAAAGTAATAACAATATCTCCAGGATGGACTATCTTTTCCAGATGTGTTACTATATTTTCTTTATTGGGAATGTATTCTACATAATCATGTTCTGATTTTTTAATTTCATTAAAAATAGTTTCTCCACTAATTCCTTCTATGGGCAGCTCGTTAGCTGAATATATATCATTTACGATAACCTGGTCAGCATCAAAAAAAGCTGTTCCAAATTTTTTTGCCAACAGTTTAGTTCTAGTAAATCGATGAGGTTGGAAAACGGCAATAATCCTTCTATTTTTCCAACTTTTTTTCAACGCGTTTAAGGTAGCCATTACTTCTGTTGGGTGATGTGCATAATCATCCAATATCATAATATTGTCCTTATTTTCGGAGATAACTTCCATTCTTCTTTTCACTCCAGTAAACCTATTTAAAGCATTAACAATTTTCTCGAATTTTATTTCTAATTCATGTCCGACAGCAATTGCCGCCAATGCATTTAAGATATTGTGGTAACCAGATATATTTAAAGATAATATACCCACTTCTTCATCTTTAAAATAAATTTTACAATTAGAGCTTAACTTGTCGAAATAAATTTCTTTTGCCTGAAAATCAGCGGGATTGGTGATGCCATAAGTGATAGAGTTTTTTTTATATTTTTTTTGTAATTTTTGAACATTTTGACAATCTGCACATAGAATTATTTTTCCACCATGATCGATTTTGGAAATAAATCTTTCAAAATCAGATAAAATATTGTCCATATTTTTATAATATTCCAGATGATCATCTTCAATATTTGTAATAACTGCAATTTTAGGTAGTAAATCCAGAAAAGTACCGTCACTTTCATCTGCTTCAGCAACAACATAATCACCCAATCCGGACTTTGCATTTCCCTTAAAATTATTTCCTTCACCCCCAATAATCACGGTAGGGTCAAATCCATTCTGCTCTAATAAAAAACCAATCATGGATGTAGTGGTTGTCTTTCCGTGAGTTCCTGAAATAGCAATCCCGAATTTATGTTTCATGATCCTTGCCAACATTTCAGCCCTTTTTAGTACCTTTAAACCTTTTTTTCTGGATGCCTGTATTTCTGGATTTTTTTCAGGTATCGCTGAAGAAATCACAACCAAATCCGCATCGTTTACATTATCTTCATGATGTCCCTGATAAAAGACAACTCCCCTTTCCTTCAACTTATCAGTAATTTTAGTAGACTTAAGATCGGATCCGCTAATTTTATATCCTAAATCAAGTAGGACGAACGCGATACCACTCATTCCCACTCCGCCAATTCCGATAAAATGTATATGGTATTTTTTCTCTTCCACTGTTAATAACTCCAATCTTTATAAGAATCTCTTCACCTGATAATTATATATTTTTTACGTTCTCTATTTATCATTATTTGCCGTTCGAAAATTTATTGTAATTATATCTTTCCTCAATGAAACAGTTTATTAAATACTCGTAAAATAACCATGTTACCTATTACTCTACTTAATTTCAATTCCACTTAATATCACATCAATTATTTTTTTTGCAGCATCAATTCTCCCCAGTTCTTTACTTTTTTGAGCCATAGCTTTCAATCGACCCTGATCATCTAATAGCAAAGATAATATTCTCGAAAGAGTTGCCCCAGATAATTCTTTTTCTAAAATAACCATAGCAGCACCATTTTTTTCTAGTATCCTTGCATTCATCTCCTGATGATTATCGGTAGCAAAGGGATATGGAATAATAATAGATGGTATACCATAAGCATTTACCTCAGCTAAAGTTGTTGCACCTGCTCTGCAAATAATTAAATCTGCCAAAAGATAAGCTTTGTCCATATCATATAAATAAGATTTAACGATAAAGGTGTCCCTCTTATTATCTGCCTTCGAATTTATTTGTTTAAAATCGTCTTCTCCACTTATCAACAGAACTTGCCAATCTTTCTTGACGGTATGATTGAGCAAATGAACCCCTGCGATCACGGCTCTGTTGATAGACGCGGCTCCTTTACTTCCGCCGATGACTAAAATTGTTTTTTTTGAAGGGTCTAAATCTAATTGACGATAATTGTCCTCACGGAATTGTTCTGTTCTTTTAATACGTATCGGATTTCCTGAAAAAAATAATCTTTGCTTACACCAAAAATATTTTTTAGATTGCTTAAAGCTAATAAAAGTTTTATCAGCAAAGCAGGATAATAATTTATTTGTAATTCCAGGAACGGCATTTTGCTCATGGATAAAAGCGGGTATTTTTAAAATTGTTGCCATTAAAACAACGGACCCACTAACATAACCACCAGTACCAATCACAATATCCGGCCTGTATTTCTTTAATATTTTAATGGATTGTACAAGGGAAATAAAAAAAATAAAAATAGCTTTTACACTATCTAAGCATAATTGCCTTTTTATTCCTTTAGCAATAATTGTTTCAAATTTAAATCCTTCCCTCGGTACTATTTTTGCCTCCATTCCTTTATTTGTACCAACAAAAAGTATATCATTTTCATGATCTCTAATTCTCAATTCGCAAGCTAAACTGATTCCAGGATAGACATGCCCTCCAGTTCCACCTCCTGAGATCAACACTTTTAAACCCATTCATTTTACTCCCACCTATTTTTCGTTTCTTCTTTTAATTTAAACCTGGAAATATTCAATAAAATACCTATACATAACATGTTTATAATCAGAGAAGTGCCTCCAAAGCTAATAAAGGGTAACGTAATTCCGGTTGTCGGTAACATTTTAGTGACTACTCCTATATTAATCATACTTTGGAAAACAATCACAAAAGTAATACCGGTTGCTAATAGGCAAGCAAAGTTGTCTGTTGATTGAACGGCTATTCGATAACCTCTCCATAATAATAAGGCAAATAATACAACAATAAAAACTGTTCCGATAAAACCTAGTTCTTCTCCGATAATTGAAAATATAAAGTCAGTGTGCTGGTCGGGAAGATAAAAATATTTTTGTCGGCTTTCGGCTAGACCGACTCCGGTTATACCTCCGCTTCCGAGTGCTACCAACGATTGTATAACATGAAATCCGCTATCTAATGGATCTTTCCATGGGTCAAGAAATGCAAGCAACCTTACCTTTCTATATTCCTCACGAAGTAAAATCAAAGCTCCCATTGGAATTGCCGCTGCCATCAAGGTGAACAATTGGATAATTTTGGTTCCCCCAATAAACAACATAACAAATGAAATTCCCAAAATGATTAAAGCAGTACTAAAATCAGGTTCTTTTAAAATTAATACAAATATAACTCCAATGACAATAAGCGAAGGCAATATTCCTTTTGCAAAAGTTTTTAGATCATTCATACCTTTTCTAGTCATTGATTCTGACATATATAAAATTAAGGCAAACTTGGCAATTTCAGAAGGTTGAAATGATAAAATACCAAATTTAACCCACCTGACTGCTCCCCCGGCAGATCTCCCGACACCAGGAATAAAAACCGCTGACAAAAGTATGATAGATATAATTAAAAGTGGAGTGCTTACTTTTTTATAAAAATGATAATCAATGTTCATGCTGAATAATAAAACTATCAAGGCTATTATAGCATAAATAATTTGTTTTTTTAAAAAATAATAACTATCCCCATACCATTTATCGGCCATAATGAAACTTGAACTAAATATCATACATGTACCGATCGATAATAGAATTATAACCACTGCAAATAAACAATAATCGGGAGATTTTTTTTCTAATTCCATAAACTAATTACCTCTTTATCTTGACAAATGGATACTTTTCAACCGCCCACAAATAAAACCTATTTTTATTCATTTAAATACAGAAACATCTGTCAAATATCAATAATTTTTTATTTAAAGTGACTTTTACTCCCTATTCACCTTTACTAGTTTTTTGGGAATGTTAAAAATAACTCAATCTGTTTCATTGACACTCAAATGTTTTTAGTATAGCTTCATCAATAGTAAATTAAAACTCCGAGAATTCCTAAAAGCAATCCCGCCACCCAAAAAGCTGCCACAATTTTAGGCTCCTTCCACCCACTCATTTCAAAATGATGATGAATTGGACTCATTTTAAATACTGTTCTTTTTATAATTTTTACTGAACTCACTTGAATGATAACCGATAAAGTTTCCAGAACAAATATTCCGCCAATAATAATTAACAATAATTCTGTTTTTGTAAATATAGCTACAGACGCAAGTGCTCCCCCTAAAGCAAATGAACCAACATCTCCTAAAAATATTTTTGCCGGAAAAATATTAAACATTAAAAAACCTAACGAAGATGATGCTATTATTAATGCAAAAATACCAATTGGCCATTGTTCCTGTAAAATGGCAATGACTGTAAAAGCAAGTATTGCAATAAATATCAATCCGGTTGCCAATCCATCCAAACCATCGGTTAAATTGACTGCATTTACTGTACTAATTAATACCACCATTATCGTTGGAATAAACAAACTTCCCAAATTGATACTATTTTCCGAAAATAAAATATATATTTTGCTATCGATGCCACTATATTTTTTAATAAAATAGGCGATTATAATAGAAAAGATGATTTGCAAAAATAATTTTGCCGAAGTAGTAAGGCCCATTGATCTTTTTTTTAAAAATTTAATTATGTCATCTAATAAACCTATCATTCCAAAACCTAACGTTATTACCAATGAATACACTGCAATAGGATGATGCGGAATAAATAATAAAAAAACTATTATTAAAACAACAAGAATGATAGCACCGCCCATGGTCGGAGTCCCTGTTTTATGCTGATGAAGATCAGGTCCTTCCTGTCGAATTCTTTGACCCATTTTATATTTTTTTACCAATTTTATAAAAAAGGGAAGCAGAAGCACTGTTAATAAAAATGTTATTAGAATAATTACCGGCCAATTAATCATTATCTTTTATCCATTCCATTTTATTCTTATATTTTTCATGAAGATACTTTTGGATTTTTTCCATTTCCATGCCACGAGAGGCTTTTATTAATATATAATCCAAAGGCTTTAGTAAACTTAATAATTTTTTAGATAATTTTTCTTTATTATCTTTTGAAAAGGAAAATACACAATCATTCGGCATCCCATTATCCAAAGCAGATCGAGCAATTGTTTTTCCTCCCTTACCAAGTGTTATTAAATAATCTATATTCAAATGAGCGATTTCCCTACCGACTCTCTCATGGTAAAAATTCGTCATTTTACCCAATTCAAGCATATCGCCTAAGATAACTATTTTTCTGTGTTCTTGAGCGATTTCCTGAAAAGTAATTAAAGCACTTCTCACCGAAGCGGGACTTGCATTATAGGAATCATTTAATATTTTTATACCATCATAAAAATTAATGGGCTGCATATGCATTTTTATTGGTTCGATAGATGTCAATCCTTTTATAATCAGGTTATCATCAACTCCCAGTGCAAATGCTATTGCTGTAGCAGCAAGCGCATTGTAAATATTATGAATCCCTAGTAAAGGAAGGCAGAATTCATTAATTTGTTTTTTGCCGATTTTAAAATGAAATTTCATCCCTTTTTCATTATTGAATTGAATATTAGAAGCCATGATATCACTTGCATTTTTAATACCGAAAGTAAAGATTTTTTTATTTTGAACTAGTTCACGTAATTTGTGATAATAGTTATCATCCCTATTTAATATCGCAATTCCATCTTCACTCAAAGCTGTCAATATTTCTGATTTTGCACTAAAAATACTTCTCTTTGATCCTAATAATCCAATATGAGAAACGCCAATATTGGTTATCACTGCCAAATCAGGCTTTACAATATCGGTCAAATCCCTGATTTCACCTAAGCCCCTCATGCCCATCTCGATAATCAATATTTCATGATATTCTTTCAACTTCAATAGAGTAAGAGGAATACCTATTTCATTATTATAGTTTCCAGCAGTTTTCAAAAGACGATATTTCAAAGAAAGAATGGATGAGGTCAATTCTTTAGTGGTTGTTTTTCCTGTGCTCCCGGTTATACAAATATTGTAAGTTTTGAACTTCTTTTTTAGAAATTTCGCCCAGTCCTGTAAAGCTTTCAGTGTATCTTCAACTTCAATAATGACTTTGTTAAAATGAATTTCTTTTATTTGATCTAACATATCAATTTTTCTATCGATAACAATACCACATCCATCTTTATCGAATACATCCATAGCAAAGTGATGTCCATCAAAATTAGGACCGCTTAATGCAAAAAATAAATCTCCTGGCTTTAATGTTCTGCTATCTATGGAAATTGAATGCACCGACATATCAGAACTTCCCTGAATTAATTTCCCCGATATAGCTTTATTCAAGTCACTTATTTTAAAAACTTTCAATCTTTTGACTCCCTAATAGTTTTTTATAAACTACTTCTTCATCATTATGATGAATCACCTCTTGATGGTAAATTTGTTCGGTTTCGGGTCCTTTGCCGGCAATCAAAACGATATCATCTTCCTCTGCTATTTCAAGAGCATAATTAATTGCTTTTTTCCTATCCAGAATAATTTTATAATTACAAGTGTATTTTTTTATACCAACTTCAATCTCGCGGGCAATATTTAAAGGATCTTCGTTTTTTGGATTATCTGCTGTAATGACGATATAATCACTAAATCTGCCTAATACCTCGCCGATAATAGCCCTGACCTGATGATATTTCCCACCTCCGTGACCAAATATGGTTATAATACGTTTCTTTGCAAAAAGCCGCAAATTTTGTAAAATATTCCCCAGACCATGATAGTTATGTGCAAAATCAATGATTACAGTAAATTTTTGACCGTATTTTAATATTTTATATCTTCCCGGAGCACCGTGAAAATTATTTAATGATTTTGAAATCAATTCCAAAGGGATGTTTTGGGTAACCGCAACTGCAATTGCCGCCAAGGCATTATAAATATTATACCTTCCACTGGTTTTCAAATGAACCATTATTTCACCTTTTGGTGTCTTTGCAATAAAAGATAGTTTTTCTAAATCAAGATGGATATTTTTGGCACTGACATCAGCTTCTTTTTCTCTAATTCCGTAAGTAATAAGATTTGTTTTGTTTACTGCAAGAAATTCATTGCTGTATTCTTCATCCAGATTAATGACGGCAAATTTGTTCTTCGGATTTTTGTTGCTTCTATTTAACCTGATAAAAAGTTTTTTCTTGGCTTTGATATAATTATCAAAATTTTTATGAAGCTCAAAATGCTCCCTACTGATATTGGTAAAAATTGCAGTTTCAAAATCACAACCCTCTACCCTATATAGTTCCAAGGCATGAGAAGAAACTTCCATGACAACATAATCATTATCCTGGTTCACCATTTCCCGTAGAGTCTTCTGTAAATCAATAGATTCCATTGTCGTCATGCGCGAAGAATTAACCTGATCACCTACAATATTTTCTGCAGTACCTAAAAGACCTGCTTTGTATCCTGCACCTTCTAAAATACATTTTAACATGTAGGTTATCGTGGTTTTTCCATTAGTCCCGGTAACCCCAATTAGCTTCAATTGTTGTGAGGGGTATTTGTAAAATTGATTCGCTATTTGAGCCAATGCCTGGCGTGAATTTTTTACTCTAATTATAGTAACACCATCAATAGGCTTTACTTTTTTTTCCACTATCAAGGCGGTTGCGCCGTTTTTAATTGAGTGATTGATAAAATGATGTCCGTCTTCTGAAAAACCTTTTATGCAAACAAATAGATTATCTTTTTCAATTCCTCGAGAATCATGATACACTCCTTCTATATCAATATTTAAATTACCAATTATTTCCTTGATTTTTACATTCTTTATTAAATCTCTTAATTTCATATATCATACCTCGAATAATTTCCCTAGTTAACCTAGCCTTTAATTCGTCTATTGTTCGCAAAATTAACTTTACACTATTTCTATTGTTTGCATTTTTTCAGCTTAAAACAATTTAATGATATTTTTCTTGATTAACATATAACTTAATCTTTGTCTATGCCATAAAATCAATTTGACTAAACGATATATAAATTAATCTTTATCACTTGAATGAATACTGTAAGAAGGATAAAATTAATCTCTTACTTTAAATTAGTGCCAAATTTTTACTGGTTCAATAGATTATTTTGAATTAACAAACAATTAAACATCTTTTTTTAAAATATCAGAATTTAATTCTCGGGAGGAATGGACAAATACGGCAACGCTTTTGAAGCGATTTCTCTAAAAACCGGGGCAGCAACTGTTCCACCATAATAACTTCCTATTGGTTCATCGATTAAGACCAATATGGACAGTTTTGGATTTTCGACCGGTACATATCCAACAAACCATGAATTATATTTATCATCAGAATATTTACCAAGGGATATATCAAATTTTTGAGCTGTTCCGGTTTTTCCAGCAATACGATATCCCGGTATTATAGCACTTATCCCGGTTCCGTCCAATACAACCTGTTCTAATATTTTAGACATAGTGAAAGCGGTTTCAGATGATACCACTTTTCTAACCGGTTTAGGCTTGAATACCTTAACTTTGTTATTATTTGAATCTAATATTTCCTTGATGATCATCGGTTTCATTAAAGTTCCTTGATTGGCAATACTGGAAATTCCCATTATTAATTGCAGGGGAGTTACCGAAATCTCCTGCCCGATAGATAAAGAGGCTAAAGATATTTTGGACCACTCCTTTGCATTTCGTACAAGTCCAATGATCTCTCCTGGTAATTCTATATCCGTTAATGCTCCGAATCCAAATCTTCGAATATATTTTTCAAAAATACTTTCTTTTAATCTTGTACCTACCTGAATAATCCCGATGTTACATGAATTTTTCACTATATCAGTTAGATCCTGTTCATGATGAATGTGGATGTCATGAAAAACGTGTCCGTTGTATTTTATCCATCCTTTACAATTAAATTGATTGTCCAAATTAGCAACTTTTTCTTCTAAGGCAGAGGAAATGGTTACAATTTTAAAAGTTGATCCGGGCTCATAAACATCGGTTATTGCTCTATTCCTCCAAAGGTCCCGTGAAAAATGATGAAAGCTATTTGGGTCAAATGTTGGTCGTACAGCCATAGCCAGTATTTCACCAGTTTTAGGCTCAGTAACAATTGCAATTCCCGCTTTTGCTTTGGCTTTTTTAAATGCCTTATCCAGTGCTTCTTCTGTAATGTATTGTATAACCTTATCAATAGTTAAAACAATAGATTCTCCATTTTTTGATTCATTTGATTTCTTAATGCTTAATGGAATTTTCCCACCTGATGCATCTCTTTCCAATATGACTAATCCGGGTATACTTTTTAATGTATTTTCAAAAAACAGCTCTAATCCTTCCAGTCCCTGATTGTCTATTCCAACAAATCCAATCAGATTGGAAGCTAATTTTTTATTTGGATAGTATCTTTTATTTTCGTTTAAAAAATGCAAACCATCAATTTTCAGATTATTAATATCTGACACTTCGCAATCTTCGCATTTTCTCTTTATCCATACAAAAGATTTTTTTTGATTTAACTTATCAAACACATCATCAGATTTTAAATTTAATATTGAAGAAATTTTTCGAGCGGCGTCAAGAGGATTTTTGATTTTAAATGGAATTGCAAATAATGATTTCGTAGGTACATTTAATGCTAATTTATTCAGGTTCCTATCATAGATATTTCCCCTCTCACCATCAATGGATAAAGAGGTGAGGTGTTCTTGGCGGGCTAGTTCTTTATATTTACCTTGTTGTAGAACCTGAATATTGTATAATCTATAAATTAATAAAAAATAAAAAATAATAAATACTATAAATATTAAAGTGATATGTTCTCTTTTTTCCTTGGAAATCAACAACTAATTCCGCCTTCTTCTAGCTTGCCCTTGCGCTAGTATATTACTTTAACACACCTAAAATCAAATTATTTTTTTCCTGTAAATTTACACTTGCCCAAAAATAATCCTCTTTTCCCCGATGGAGATTAACTGTTCCAATATTTTCCAGTTCATAGAAATTTGTATTAGCATTTAATGCTATGAATTCTACTTTTTTCGGTCTTATCATGCCCAACTGATTTGTTGCAATGGCTTCAATTCTATCCAGTGCAGACAATGTATCTGTACGAAGCTCATATTTTCTGTTTTGTTCTTCTAACTCAACTTTAGTGTTTTCCAATTCAATGATCTTATAGCCTAAACCGACTATAACAATATTGTTGGAGATATAAAAAACAACCGTAGAAGCTAAAGCAATTATGCAAATTAAAAATAAACAAGTAAAAATAAATACATTTTTTTTCTTCAAATTCATATTTGAAAATGCTTTACTGTATCCCATGTTTATCACCTCACTTGTTTTAGAATATTTTTTCTGCTATTCTTAATTTTGCGCTTCTTGCTTTTGGATTTTTTTCTATCTCTCTTGTAGATGTTCTAATTGGTTTTTTTGTTAAAATCTTTATTTTTTGTTTCTCTAGCCCAAATTCATCTCTTGCTGTTTCCTTAAAAAACAATTTTACTATCCTATCTTCCAATGAATGATAAGAAATAACACAAATTCTCCCATGTTCCTCTAAAACATCAATCGCTTGTTTCAGTCCTTCTTCAAGGACTTTAAGCTCCTGATTAACTTCTATTCTTATAGACTGAAAAACTCTTGTAGCCGGATGAATTCTCCACTTTATTCTCTTTTTGGTTTTCGGCAATGTTCGAATGATTAAATCTGACAATTGTTTTGTGGTGTTTATTACCGTATTTTTTCTTTCCTGCACAATGCTTCGAGCTATTCTTTTAGAAAACCGTTCTTCCCCATATTTTTGAAATATTTGGATTAAATCTTTTTCAGAATAAGTATTTACTAAAATATCCGCATTAAATTCTTGTTGAACATCCATCCTCATATCCAAATGGTTGTTTTCTCTGAAACTGAAACCTCTTTTACTTTCACTTAACTGGTGAAAGGACACTCCCAGATCAAAGATTATTCCAGAAACTTTATCAACCGATAGATTAGATAATATATTTTTTAAATCTTTAAAATTACCTTTTATAAGTTTGATTCTGTCAGAATATATTTCTAATTCTTTTTTAGCTTCATTAATTGCCTCAATATCCTGGTCAATTCCTATCAACATGCAATGGGGATAAAGTTTCTTCAAAATTGTCTTAGAGTGTCCTCCACCCCCCAAGGTACAATCGATATATACACCCCCTTTCCTGCAGTTCAGATTATCAACTACTTCATCTAATAAAACCGGCACATGAAAGGTACTTTTCATAAACTATCCTTCTTGCTCGTAAATCCTTTCAGCAATATCTTCATACGAATCTACCATCTCAGTTGAATACTTTTGCCATAGCTCCCTATTCCAGATTTCGATTCTATCACTTACACCAATAATCATAATTTCTTTGTTAATATGAGCGTAATCTTTTAAGTATTTTGCTATATTAATTCTGCCCTGATTATCCATGGAACAATTTAATGCCCGCGAAAATAATATTCTACTAAAAGCCCTTGCATCTTTTTTCCCCAGAGGAAATGATTTTATTTTTTCAGATATCATTTTCCATTCACTTAAAGGGTATACAAATAAACAGGTATCGAGTCCAAAGGTGATAATAAATTCATCGCCCAGAGATTCCCTGTATTTAGAAGGCATAATTAGTCTCCCTTTTTCGTCAATCGAATGTTCATATTGCCCTAAAAACATGATATTTCCTTTTTAGTTATTCTCCACTTTACTCCATTTTACTCCACTATTTACAGTATACTACATTCTTTTCAAAAATCCTCTTTTTTTTTAAAAAAATTTTCTTTTTTTTAATTACTTTGAAAATTTATAGATTTTTTTCTGTGCAGATCAGAGTAAAAGTAATTTCACTTCTAACATATGTTAAATTAAAGTTAAGAAAAGCTTGGAAAAAATCATATATAAAAAGACGGTATATGCTGAATAACAACACATACCGTCTATAAGTTTTTTGATAAGTAGACCGTAAGCCGAGTTCTGTACTCTTATAAATAATAAGAGTGGTAATCATCTATCTAGGATGCAGATTACTCTGCACCTCATGCGACCTACCCGAAGATTCAGCGGGCCACCACAACTCTTCCTATTTGGTCTTGCTCCGAGCGGGGTTTACTAAGCTTGTTAGTCACCTAACAACTGGTAGGCTCTTACCCTGCCTTTTCACCTTTGCCTGACACTCAAAATGACTTCCTGTAAAAATATACATGTTATCTAAATGATTAATAATTAGGAAATAACTAATAATCTCTGAACAATTAGAGTGCCAGGCCGTGTCTTTTCTGTAGCACTTTCCTTAAGGTTACCCTCACTGGGAGTTACCCAGCGTTCTGCCCTGGGGAGCTCGGACTTTCCTCGAAAGAAAAAAATTCCCCCGCGATTACCTAGTCTACTTATCATTATTTATTCTTTGCTTAAAATATCATCTTTTATACAAAAAATCAATGCATCTTATGTCTATACTTATAATACAATACCCTTAAAGCAATTAAAATCTTCACGGTTAGTGGCAGGGGGAAGCCTGATACAGCGTCCATAAAACTATACTTTTTCTAAATTATATTTCTAATCCCTCAAGAAGGTAATTGGTTAATAAAAATTACAATACAGATAAAAGCTAAAATGTTTTTTATCATTCACCAAATTTCTTTTTATTTTTTTTAATAAAATTGAAATTTAATTACAAATTTAATGAATGGTGCTTCTTTAAAAACAGATTCTTCAATATATATCTTATTTTCTAGTTTAACCATTATCAAGATTATCTATTCATTCTTGGTAATGTGGAGCGAAAATGAAGGATGGATAGCAGAAAATAAAAGTATAAAAATGAATTTAAAAATATATTGGCCTGATGATTAAATTGTATACTCAACACATTTCCTATTAAAAAATGAAATCTGTCAATATCCTCATTGCATTAATCCTTTTTAACTTTCAATATCGCAGAAGTATTGTAATCATAAAGATAATTTCCTTCTTAACTACAGGTTGTTTCGAACTAAACAGGATGAAGCAATCTTAAGTCAGATTCCAATGATCGATTATTCCCTCCAAATCAATATTCTACTACAATTCGGGCAGATAACCATCGAACTGTCCGTTTTAAGATGATAGACAACATCACTTGGAAGATCCAGAAAGCAACCCGGACATATCGCATTATCAACCAATAAAATGACATCCCCACCTTTATCCCTTCTTAATAGTTCATATTGTTTTAAAAAGCGAATATCATTAATTTTTTCAATAATCTTCTTTCGTTTATTATTTAAAGAATTGACCATATTGACTGTTTTGGTTATGTTTGCATTTGTCTCTTCTTTACATTTTTCATACTTCTCTTCTTTGTCTTTTAGTGCTTCTTGGAAGCCGATTATGATTTTTTGAAAATTCTCAGATTCTTCCATAAAAACTAATAAATCTTCTTCGATTTGATCCTTTTCTTCTTTATATTTCCCTATCACTTTTTGTAATTGTTTTAATTCTTTGATATCGGATATTTTACCTCCGAATAAATCTTCCTGATGTTTTTCAATTTTATTTGACTTTTCTTTTAAATCCAATTCAACCCTCTTCATTTTCACCTGCAATGTTTTAAACTCTTCTGTTTTAAGGTTTAATTTGTTTTTCACTTCTAAATTTTCTTTGTAAATTTTCTTCATTTTTAATGGCAGGGTCTTTTTATTTCTCTCTGCCTCGTCAATATTATCATCGATTTGTTGTAATTCTAAAAAAATATCAATTTGCTCAATCAATTCTCAGTTCCTCCAATCGTACATGTAAAGTCATTTTAGTGCATAAAAAAACCTTGCTCCTTATAATAAGAAGCAAGGTTTACTTACAGATTAATCTTGGCAAATATTTTTGTTTTTCTGTCATTTTGTAGTTACCTTCATTTCCATCAAGCCTATCAGAATACATCCACCTGATAATTTTGGTGGGCCCACCTGGGTTCGAACCAGGGACCGACCGGTTATGAGCCGGTTGCTCTCCCGACTGAGCTATGGGCCCTCCTTTGAATTATCATCGTTAAAAGTATATCAAAAATACTTGGAAAGTCAAGAAAATTTTTCTTTGATATCATGCAAAATTATATATGCTATAGACATTTGAGATGCTTGCTTTTTAGTTGACCACAGGCAGCAGAGATATCGCTCCCTTTTGAATACCTGATAGTTGAAGGAATTCCTGCTGCAATTAAGCGGTTTTTAAAACATAGAGATTGGGAAGGAGTTGAAGGTTGAAGCATAGGATGACTTCCCTGATTTAAAACAATTAAATTTACTTTTGAGTTAAAATTAGAAATCAATTTCACCAATCGATCTGCATGAATCATCGCATCATTGATTCCCTGAAGCAAAATATATTCAAATGTAACCTGCCTTCCGCTCTTTTCAACATATTCTTTGCATGTTTTTATCAGCTCAACAAGGGGATACTTTTTATTGATTGGCATTAAAATATTTCTTAAATTATTTTCAGAAGCATGTAAAGAAATGGATAATTCTACTTGCCACTCTATATCCATCAATCTTTTAACAGCCGGAATAATGCCACATGTTGAAATGGTAATTTTTCTTGCTCCAATATTAAAAGCTTTTTTATCATTGAATATTCGAATTGCTTTAATCACATTTTCGTAATTATCCAAAGGTTCACCAATTCCCATAAATACAATATTGCTAGGGAATCGTTTTAAATTTTTTTTTACAAATAGTACTTGATTAGTCATCTCACTAACTTCGAGATTTCTTGTAAAACCCTTTTTGCCACTTTCACAAAAAAGGCAGTTGAATTTACATCCGACCTGTGAGGAAATACATTCGGTTATCCTGTTCTTAGAAAAAATAAGAACACTCTCAATTAATTTACCGTCTTCTAAACGAAATAAATATTTTTCTGTTCGGTCTTTCGATTTTACAAATTTTTCCAAAGACATCTGATTGATATAATAATTCATTTGCAATACTGTTCTTATTTTTTTTGGAATATTTATCATATCTTCAAATCGCTTTGTGTTCTTATTATAGAGCCAATAAAATATTTGATCAGCCCTGTACTTTTGTATGCTTATTTTTTTAAATTCTTTTCCCAGCTCTTCGAGGGTATAATTTTTAATATCTTTTTTTTTGTTTATCTTATTCATTTTCTTTATAAATTTCTTTTTATTTCCTCTTTTATTCGATTTGAAAAAGTTTCTGCCTTTAAGTTAATTCCTGATATTTCCTTAACAGCTCCCGGGTCATTAGCAATAGCCATTAATGAAAAATAGGGAGGCAATCTAAATCCCTTATTAATATTCAGAGCTCCAATTAATTGACTGGCAACGCAATCACTACCGGAATTTCCAGAAACAATAATAGAAAATACTGTTTTATTTCGAAAATCAATCCTTTTATATAATACCGTAATCCTATTAATCACTGCCATAAGTTTCGCGGATACCGCATCATTATAATTGGGGCATAGCCATATGATGCAGTCAGCATTTTCAATGGCGGGAAGAATTTCCTTCACCATGATTCCTCCATAAAAACAACTTTTTTGTTCACTGTAATGAATGCATGTCGTATAAGAACAACCCCTGCAATCAACGACAGTTCCGTTTTCAACATGCAGTTCCCTAATTTCCTCATCAATCATGTATTTTTTTACCATTCTCCAAAGCATTAAAGTATTAGAAGTCTTAAAAAAACTCGAATGCAATACAAGTATTTTAGGATGGGAAATCTTTATAGATTTTTCCTCTATCAAGTTATAAATCATTTCCCTACATTTATTTTTGTATATTTGCAGGAGCGGGGCTTTATATGTTTTTTGCCAGGTTTGAAAATTTTTAAGGCTTTCTATCGCTTCAACAACTGAGTGACCGGGAAACTCACACCCCATCTGATTACATATCAGAATAACCTTTTGTGCCATACTTTTAGTAAACAGTTCGTTGACACTTTTTATAATAATAACCGCTTTAGAATTAATAAGAGATTTTTCTCCTCTTTTTTTTAATTTCAAAAGAATTTTAGACAAAGATTCATTAAATCCACACTGGTCCAGTTCTATAGCAAAAATAATTTTCTTTCCTCTCATATCCGGCAATTCTTCGAATGATGTTATGATATTCGGAGCATAATCCTTGGTAGCATAATCAACCATTTCTCTAAATTTCTTAGAAGTTTTTCCAGCTAAAACCAAGATTGGTTTTTTCATAAGTCATATTCCTTCAACAAATTTCATAGTAATATGTTTAATTTTTGATAAGTATCGTTAATTTTTCTCATTAAAACAGGAGAAAAATTCAGTCTTTCAATTTCAATCCCTGAATGATGCAGGCGGTTCTTCGCACCCATAAAAACGCCACCTAGAAATGTCGCACTATAATGCCATTGTTTACGTATTGTAGCAAGAATTGAGAGACTTCCTGAAGACAAAGCTGGTCCGATATAAGGTTTGAATCCGGTTTTTCTTATATCTAAATTTGCCTTCAATGCTTGTTTCGTCAACTGTTCTGATATCTTTTCATTATACTTCTTCATGCTATTTACTATAATCAAGCCGTCGCCATGTGGTCCAAATGCTCTGCCTTCCCGAATATATGAAGCCGTTTTATTATTAAGGCTTGCATGATAAACTGCCCGTGCATTCATGACACCCAATCCGTATCCTCTAATCTGTTCCGGTGCTAATCCCATCAAATCAAGTTGACCTTTTTTATTTTTATTGCTTGCCAAAAAGACTTGTTTGCACAGTAAATCGACCGGGTCGGACACCACTGCAAATATACCTTTAAACGATTTTTCCCGAGCTCTTTGAGCATAATCTGAAATAATTCTTGAATTCCCTTTAAATTGAGCCATTCTTACATCGCTTTTCTCTCTTCCTAAGGTAGGCACTCCAATTGTTGCGCAAAATATAAATATATCACAGTCAAAAATATTCTTCTCGGTGACTGGATAAACCGGAGGAAATTTTTTCATTGTAAACGGAGAAAATACCTGGTTTGCTTCTAACGCCCATCTTGTCATTACTTGTTTATTTCTGTCGAAAATACCAATAGATTTAATATAGTTTCCGCCTAATAATCTCAATCCGATTAGCAGCATTCCTCCAACATCTCCCAAACCCGCAATATGTATTCGCCATTTGGAAGGAATTTTAAAGGTTAAGACTTCCAGCCATTTAGGATATTCTAAATTAATCATGCATAACTTTTTGTCTTTTATTCTTTTTTCCAACCAGACAGGGAGTCTGTTTTTCACTTTTCTTTCTTTTTTTAATAAATGTATGCCTTCTTCTTTCATGAAAAATAAAGAAGTATCGGCAATACAAAAACTTCTTCTTGATTTTAAAGGTTCTCTTCGGGATAAAATAAATAAAACATCCTTATTTTTTTCTGCTTCCTTCTCCGAAATAGGTTCAAAGCCAGTATGCTTGTTTTGGGAAATTAACACTCTATTTTTTAGTTTATAAAAATACATTTTTTATCCTCATTTGAATTTTATTCATATAAATTATAGAGCAATTAAATATAATAAAGGTTTTTTTGAAATCATTCTTGACCGAATATGAGATAATCCTTCCAGCTAATTCCTATTTAAAATATTTATTAATTTATTATGTGTTGTCTATGTATTCTAAAAAATAATATACCACATTCTATTTTTTCTTCATTGAAAAGATACGGACGAAGGAAAAAACTGGGCTTATCTTGAATAAAAGCTCATTTTTCTGAATTTATCAATCCTCCAGTTCGATCTAAAAGTTCGAGGTCATTTTTCAGATAGTGGGATGGACTAAGATTTAAATTATACTCCATATCTTCTCCCTGGTCGGGATATCTTGGATAAATGATCACTTCACCCAGATGACCGAGGGTTAATTTTCGCTGCTGAGTTATTTGGTATTCATTTTCCAGTGAATGTAGTATATTTAATGCATTTACAATGCATACTTTTGAAAATTCATATAAAGTGTTTTCGGAAACATTTTTAATGAGCTGCGGAAATGCATATGGTAATATCCGATTTATGGACCTCACTAAATTTCCCTGATTGCTTTTATTTCTCCTCAATGCATCTCCTCCAATAAAAGGAAACAACTCACATTCATTAAACCATAAACGAAGATTTGGAATAAAATAAGCATATTCGATATCTCTATCCAATAAATGAGCAATTTCTCTTCCGCTTCCCGAAACCGTACCGACAACAACTTTCTTTACATTGATATTAAATTTTTTAAATAATGGCTCCAATGTCTTAATTCGATAGCCTTTATGTAAATAATCGTCAACTAGAATCACCGGCATATTAAAAGAACGAATAACTTTAACTTGATTATCCAGACTCAGATAATTTGGAAAAGAGACAATATTAAAATCCTTCATATCTGAATAAAACGTTTTTTCGGTATGCAATGATTTCGTTACTGTATTAGGAACAGCAAGTTTATGCAAAATTTTACCAAATGGAACACATATTGATTGACCCAGTTCTCTAGGAATTGTCGGGATACTGGATACATTGTTAATATCACAAATCTTTTTTACCAATGTTTGATTGGTAAAACTGATATTAAAAGGTAAGACAATATTTCCAGGATAGAAATTAGTCACTGCTTTCATCAATCTTTTTCGTGAGGCAATAATTGCTTTTTGAATATTTCTATTTCTATTAAAAGGGTCTTTAATGATAGTTTCTGTATCTAAATTTAGAATACATGGCTTGGTCATATCAACCATAAATACCGGGTTCTTTTCATCCATAAATGGCAATCGATAAAATCCCATTAATTTTAATATTTCATTTAAGGAAGCTGTTGGATAATTATTAATAGCATCTTTAAAAATAGCGAAACTATAATCTTTACCGATACAGAAAGATACCGTCTCGGAGAGAATAAGTTGCTCGAGGTTTTTTAAACTGGATTTATTTTTTGATTCTTTGATTGCAAAAATACCGTCTATCACAATAATACGTCCTGAGGCATGTTCCCTGATATACTCAGAAATTTGACTATTCTTAAATTCTTGATATAAATAACTGGAACGTACCCAATGAAACATGGAAAAACCTAAAATGCTACCAGCATGTTCAAGATCCCTCACTAGTAATATTCTTGGATTTAATTTTTTATTAAATTCGATAAACTTATCATATATTTCATTGGTATTATATTCGGAAAATATACACTGTCTTAATCCTTCTACTAAATTTAATTGTATTTTTTCAATAAGCTGAACATCAATAGAAATAGTCTGGGTGATTGATTTATATTGCGGCTCTCTCTGATATAGACTATTTTCATAGATATATTTTTTAGCTAGCGGATCAATAAATTTTGAAATATCTCTATTTTCATCAATATTATCTCTAATTTGACTAGAACTGATGTCCTCATAGTGTGGTGTAAGATTTAATTCAATAGTTTCGCCTTCTATCTTTTTTAAAACTTTTTGATATAAATTTTCTTTCTTGGGTGAAGTTTTATAAGACCTTCTGTCAAAAATAATATGAGGAAAACTATAAATAGAGTTTTTTATTTTTTTATTTTTATAGGCTGAGGCATTTAGAAGTACATCGGTACCGACGACAATATATAATTTAGAGGAAGGAAAGCTATCTGTTAATGTCTTTAAATTTTCAGAATTTGACAGGTTTACCGGAATATCATCCGGAAATAGAAAAAGATTCAATTCATCCGCAATGGAAACATTGATGATATTCTTTCGGAAAAGATGCGGTTGAGTCCTTTTTGACCAGGAAAATTCATCAATTGCAAGATATATTTCAAATCCCAATGCTTCTATTTCTTTAACAATTTCCCTGTGACTCAAAGAAAACGGATCAAATGCTCCAGGGAAAAAAGCTACTTTTTCCGGCACTTTAAGATCAATTTTCCCAACATAAAAATCATAATTTGAAATAAATTTATACAGATAATTCAATCCAATACAATTAATTAGAAACATTAATTCTTCTCTGTTTACCGGATTTATCAAAGTAAGTATTTTTTTTGCAATGAGCTGAAAAATAGCATTTTTTTCTTTTAGGTTTAGATTTTTTGAGCCGAATATTTCACAGCCGATAACCCGAAAAGCTGCCTGTTTTACTTGAATATTGTAATGAACGAATCCATTTAGAAGTATGCCTACCATCTTGCTAAGTCTTAAATCATATAAGTTATTTTTCTCTGAAAATCTTTCCCGGTAAAGCGGATAATTAGCAATAGCGATACCTATCGTTCTAAGTAAAAGTGAGCTTAATTTTGGGTCTGATTGTTTGATTTTATTTATTAGATCATCCACCATTTCATCCAATTCATTGGGAGGCATAAATAGTATCATCTGCCCCAGGTAAAATGGAATATATTTAGTGAATTGATAGTCCTCCATTTCCAGCGCCCTGAGTAATTCAATAGCAATATCATTTCTTTGCTCTAGTGAAAGGGTACCCATTAAATCAACCAAAGTTCGACCTGCCAGGTTTCTTATCTTTTCAACTCCGCTTACTTTTAAAATGTTACAAAGATGCAATGCAGTATATATTTCATCTTTTTTGGAATGTAGAGTGTATTCCATTAAAAGCTCTATTTGTATCTTCTTTACCACGGGACTGGTGGAAGCCTTTAAATTACTTAAAAATAAATATTGGATATTTCCCATATCCTGCTTGTGAAATTTTTGATAACTCTTTAAAGCCCTTGTTTCCAGATTCAAACACTTTACGATCTTCATCTTTAGATAGTTTTCAGCAGGAATCGAAGAAGGAAAAATATTTTCCAATAATATTTTCTTTAAATTATCTAGAAATGTTGATAAATTACGTATTTCCGGTATTAACTGAAAAAGGACCTCTAATGCAGTCAAGCGAAAATTATCATTGACATCTTTTAATTTTTCTAAAAGATAATCAAGCAGTATGCCTGCGAATTTTTTATTCCCGTTTACATGCAAATAAGGAATTATTTTAATAAGAGATAAATGAATATTTTCATTTTTAATAATATTTTTATTGTAATATTTGATAATAATATTTTTATACTGGTTAATATAGCTCGGTCTTGCGTAACGAAATAGTGAAGATATCATGCTTTCAGTACATTCAATAATTTGCAGTTGACGCATTAAAACCATTTTATAATCAGGTTGTAAAAAATATTTCATATATTTTTTCAGTAAATCAAAACTCGTAATAACTGCAGGTTTTAATTTTACATTTTGAGGTATCTCTTTTCGATAATCCTCGTCAAATCTTGCGATTAATATTCCGATAAGGTCTGCACTTCTTCTTCTTATTTCAGCTTGAGGATGAGAGAGTGTTTCATATAAAAAACCTATGGCAGCAATTTTTTGTTTCTGTGTTAGATAGGTAGAATATTCCTGAAATATTTGTAAATATTCCCTTAGGTTATTAGTGCTTTTTTCATTCCTTGCTAATTCAAGGAGTGAGTTAAGGGAAGATTCATTTCGTAATTCATGCATTAAATAAACATTATGCTCTATAGCCAAATATTTAATGTTTTGAATCACTTTATCACTATGTAAAAGAGGGTAATAAGTCTTTTTTCTTTTCCCGAAAGAATTGTTTTCATTTGCTTCAATATCTACTTTAATCCCCATGTTTTTCAGGTAGTCTTCAAAATCCTTTAATTTTGCATATACTCGAGAATACCTTTTCCTTTTTTGGTCATCAACATTGTCCAGTTTGTCTAAAATTATTTGAAAAGATGCTTTTAAATCAAATATTTTCATTCTATTTTCTAATCCGGATTTCACATTTTTTACCCGGAAATCAGAATAGATCAATATCAATGATTCAATCGGCAAGTTTTCAAGTTCTAAATCCCAAACCGAGTGATTTACCGCAATATGTCCGATAAAGGGTATATTGTGTCTGTTAAACCATAAGTCCGTGTAATAATAATGTAAATATGGCGTTCTTTTCAGCTCTGTCCCTTTACATCCATATTTACCGATATCATGTCCTATTGCTGCCCCTGACACCCTGCCCAAATCAACCGGAAGACCAAATGCCTTACATTGTCTTCCGATATACAATGCAATATGATTTACACCGCAAATATGATCCAGAGTATTATATTTTAATATTTCCTGACTTAATTTCATCATTTCAAAAATATATTCTTCATCAATTGCCTTTTGAAATCGCCTATATTCTCCTGAATATTCCAGTTTTTCAATTTCTTCAGAGGTTAATAATTTTAAGGAATATTTACTTTGAAAAGTGTCGTTAAAAGAAGTTCTTTGAAATTCTGAAATAATCCTTAAGAATGCCAAGTATAATAAAATATTTTTTTCATTTGTTTTAGTAAGTCGAATGCTGGATATTTTTGAAACTTCCGGAAAAGATAGTGAAAGCACATATTGATAGACTTGATATAGCCAGTTTTCAGAAATATGTTTTGAGTCCAACTGAACCAATAAATCGGAACACAGTGCATAAACTGCTTGAGAGCTAAAATTCTTTTTTTCAATCATTAATGAAAGTCTTTTTAAAAATAATGGATTGTGGATAAATTTTTCAATAGTAGTTTTCTCGGGTAAAAGGTCAGTCATTGTATCTTCTTTGATAATTTTATTTACCAATGTCTCGTAAATTAAATTAATATTTTTCATTTTACACCCTTTTTTAATGTTCAATTTTATTCAAATCAATTCATAGGTTCTCTTAAGAATTATAAAATCTCCGCTCGCATTTTAAAAAGCTATTTCATTATAAAATCATACCGAACACCAATCAAATAAATTCAACATAAATCCTTTAGAATCTATTATAAACTTTTCCTAACAACTTTTAGTTAGCTTGCATCAAGAAAAACTCATTGTGTTCTTATTTTACCATCTATTATACACTATCAATTATTTTTCAAACAAATGCTATTTATAATAAATTCTCTATTACTATCCCATATTCCATTTTAGATAGGACTATATGCAGTTTTTTTAAAATCAATATTATAAAAACAATGTAAAGAAATTTTTGTTATCCTACATTAGAGAATATTTAAAGATGATAAATATTTTTAATAATTAACAAAAAAACAAAATAGCCTTTTACGCAATTGTAAAAAAGGCTAAAAATAAAATATTACATACCTAGATTATTATCAGTTTAAAAAAGTACCTATTAGGTAAAATTTTCTCTTTTTCTAGCGTTTATTGAGATTATTATTACTTGGTCCATTACCTTTGGCAACAGAAATAGATACATTCCCTACTGTAATGTTGAAAATTTCAGCCACATCTACATGTGAAAATCTGGGAAAAAGCAAAATTGCATCAATTTTTTTTATTCCTGATAAAATCTTTACTAACTTCTATTACTCCCTTTGATTTTTTACCACTACAGAAAATGATTGATACAACCCTGTATCAATTAAACTCCTATGTTGCGTTTTATCTGCTGCCGGAGCATGTGCAATAAATAATGCCTTAACCGCCATACTAATTCTGCTTTTTAAAAATTAACAAAATATTTAAGTGTAAAATTTATAAAAACATGGGTAATAAATGCAGGCCAGAAAGATTTTCCCTTATAAGCAATGTAGCCAAACCATAGTCCCATCGGGATACACATCAGTATTTCCACTTCGGGTTTTCCGATATGAAGAAGAACAAAGGGAACCATCTGAATAATAATACTCGAATCTTTAAATTTTTCCCTCAATCCAAACAAAAGAAAACCTCTAAGTAGATATTCCCATGCAAAAAGAAGGGGAACCATTTGAGTAAAGAAACTGTGATATTCAAAAGGTTTGGTATAGTATTGACCTACTGAAGCAAAAAGAGAACCGACATATAAAACCGGAACACCAATAATCACTGTTATTGCAACATAAAATCCCCATAATTTATAATTTCCGAGCTTAAAACCATAATCAAATGGATTTTTTCTAAGAATGATAAAGATTGTTAACAGCGGAAGTATTACAAAATAAAATAAATAACTCAAAACGGCTGATGATTTAATCGGACGATATATTTGAAAAACCATAAAAACTGTTGACATGCCAATCACAACAGCTTCAGTAAAGTTTCGCTTTATAAAATTACATATCTCGCGTAACTCTTTTCCTAAAAAAACACGCATTATTTTCTCCCTTCTAACGAATAAAATATCTAAAAGGTTTTTAAAGATTAACTATGAAAGATTATATGAGACTTATAGTGTTTCATATACGGTACATTTCCAAGAAATCCTCTTTATAAATATAAATTCTACCACTATTTTTTAAATTAATACTTACTTTCTTGTTGAAAAAAAATTGAAACTCATTCCAAAATATTAGACTTACTTTACCTTTCTACCCAAAAAACTCTATAAAAAAACTAAAACCAAAAAACCAATTAATACATTTTTTTTCGAGGAATCGCCTAATGTAGTTTCACTCATTGGCCTTTATTGATAAAGCTTATAATTAAAAACATCAGATTTATGGTAAAAAACCCAGGATTTCTCTTAATCTTGTAAAAACAATTCCAACTGGAATCCAGGCCATACCAAAAATAAAATAAAGGAAATAATTAGGTTTTAACTTTTATCTCTTAGTAAATAAATATAATGCAAAAATCAAGCCGCTAATAAACATCTACAATGACAACCAATAATTCGGTAGAAAAATTCTATCCATGTTTTTGCAGCCTCTTATTTTAATGATCGCAACCAATATATAATTCTTATATTTTAATAATGACATTTATTTTTCAAAGTAACTTTTTTCTATATCACCCTCATTGGCATAGCCTCTGCTTTCCCAAAATCCTCGATAGGTTTCATCATCAGATAATTCGATTTTAGTAACCCACTTAATCCATTTATATCCCCATTTACTTTCCGCGACCAGCATAAATGGAAAACCTC
>CBFCZX010000003.1:0-28904 GCA_965602765.1 uncultured Atribacterota bacterium
GTATTATGGGCAACACTCAATTTTCTCAACTGAAAAAAATTGGAGAAGAAAGAAATCATGGCGTTTATAAATTATTTTAAAAAAATCAGGTGCGACAAAATAGAGATTCGTTCGGAGGGGTGTATATGGTCGTTGGAATTTTATTGATTTCATTTTTGGTTAGTTTTATTTTATTTCCTACAATGATTCAACGATTGAAAAAAGCAGGTATTGTCGGGAAAAATATGAATAGTAAAACAAGGGAAGAAATCGCTGAAATGGGGGGGTTGGTCATTGTTGCCGGCTTTGGTATCGGAATATTTACATTAATTGCTGTGCATACGTTTTTGAATATTTTTATTTCAGTTAATTTAATATCAATCTCAGCTGCTTTACTGGCAATTTTAATTGTAACATTAATTGGAATTTTTGATGATTTGGTTTCTATGCCGCAACAGATTAAGGCATGGATGCCGGTATTGGCTGCTTTACCTTTGATCGTTATTCAAGAAGGAAACACTAATTTAAACCTGCCGTTTATGGGAAATATCGATTTCGGTTTAGTATATACTTTAGTGATTATTCCCATGGAAATGACTATCGCTTCAAATGCAGTGAACATGCTGGCAGGATTTAATGGTATGGAACTCGGAATGGGAATAATTGCCATGGGCACTTTAGCTGTTATTGCTTATTTGGTTGGAAAAGTGAATGTTCTGGTGATTTTACTTTCTGCTATAGGAGCACTTTTGGCAGCTTTATATTATAATTGGTATCCTGCAAAAGTATTAATAGGGGATGTAGGCACTTTAAGTATTGGTGCAATAATTGCAACAGCAGTCATTATTGGAAATTTTGAGATTGCCGGAGCCATTCTTTTAATACCTTATATCATTGATTTCTTGATTAAAGCAAAAAATCATTTTCCGTACAGTTTTGGTATTTATAAGGAGGGAAAATTATATTGCCCGGAAAGTGGACCCAAAGGATTGGGGCAATTGATTATGAAAATTTTTAATGGTATAGAAGAGAGAAATTTAGCATTGGTATTAATGTGTTTCGAATTCCTACTTGGCATTATTGCGATTTTATTGTATGTATAACTTGAAAGCATAAGACGGATTAGAATATTACAAGTAAAAAACTAAAACATATATTTTCTATAAAAAATGGGAGCATAGACAGAAAAAAGTGGCTGGGAGAAATATTGTGAATCACTTGAGAATGAATTCAAATAGAAAAATTAAGATCGCACATGTTATTACCTCTGTAGGATACGGCGGTGCCGGAGAAGATACGCTTCTAACTATTGAAGGTTCAAATAAAACTAAGTATCATATTGATCTGGTTATTGGTCAAGAGCCAAGAAAAAATGCATTAAAGAGAATTGAAAAAAATAATATCAGTGTAATCTATGTTCATCCTTTTCGCATTCGGTATCATTTTATTTATGATCTAATATTGGTATTCAATTTGATTTTATTATTTAAAAAAAATGAATATGATATCGTTCATACGCATATGACAAAAGCTGGAATATTGGGCAGAATTGCTGCACGAATGGCAGGGATACCTGTTGTCGTACACGGAATACATGGAAATTCTTTAGAAGTATCTGATAATAAATTAATCCATATCATTAAAATATTTTTAGAAAATAAAATTGGTAAATTTACAGATGCCTATATCTCGGTAAGTGAAAAGGTTTCTGAGAAATATCTGGAATACAAGATTGGTGAAACGGAAAAATATTTTACGGTGAAAAGCGGAATAAAACTGGATCAATTTCTGAAAGTAAAAAAAGAAATTAATATCGAGGAAAAGAGAATTCGTTTGGGAATTAAAAAAGGAGATTTTATTATCGGAAACGCAGGAAGATTGGAGAAATCAAAGGGACACCAATTTCTTTTTCAAACGATCAAAAGAATACTAAAATTAAGAAAAAATCAATCGATAAAATTACTAATAATAGGCGAAGGAAAACAGAAAGATAAATTAAATGAAATTGTAAAAGAACTCGGTATAGAAAAAAATGTAATATTCCTGGGCTTTAAAAATAACATTGCCGAACTGATGGCATTGATGGATATTTTTGTTTTGACTTCTTTAAGAGAAGGACTTCCGAAAGTATTGGTAGAGGCTGCGGCTGCTGGTATCCCTTCAGTGGCTTTTAATGTAGATGGCGTTTCTGAAATCATTAAGGATGGTTATAGCGGTTTTTTAGTTAGACCTAAAAATATTGAAGATTTGACCGATAAAATTATGCGGTATATAGACGATAAAGAGCTTATGATGTCACATGGAAAAAAGGGGAAAGAGTTTGTTAAAGATAAATGGTCTATTGAGGAAATGATTCAAAAAACCGAAAAAATATATAAGGATTTGATAAAAAGGAAAATTTCTAAAATTTATTAAAATATAGGATAATGATAATTTTCATAGATAAAAGAGACAAGAATAAATATGCGTGTATAGAGTATTCTGCTATGGTAATTTTCTCCATTTAGATTTTTTGATAAAATAAAAAATATCTAAATACGAGAAATCCCAAAGTAAGCATTACGATTCTAACCCATAATAAAGTTGATTTGTTACCGAGTGCTATCGATTCCGTGTTAAAAAAGACCTGTCGGGATTGGCAAATTGCTATTGATGGAATAATATTTATTATAAACAGAAAAATCAAGGAGCTAAACATGATAAAGAAGTCCTTTATTTATCCATGGAGTAAGTATTACCCCAAAAAGACAGCTTTTCAATTGAGAAATGAAGAAGTTCCAATTTTTAAATGGTTGGATGAAGCAGCTGGAAAAAATCCATCAAAAATATCAATCATTTGCAATAACTCGGAATTGAGTTTTGAAGCCTTTCAAATATATTCTTTGTATTTTGCTAATGTATGCCAAAAATTGGGTTTTAAAAAAGGGGATCGAGTGATTTTAATGTTACCGATTTGTCTAGAATTTGCATTGGCTTTCTTTGGGTTATTAAGGTTAGGAGTAATTCCGGTTCCTTTAAATCCGAAATTTACCGCAAAAGAATTGGTCTATTATTTAGAAGATTTAGAACCAAAGATGATTTTAACTTTGGATTCTTTTCAGAAAAAAACAGAAAAAGCAGTAGAGCTTTCCTCATCAAAGGCTAAAATAGTTATTATTAATAGTAATATGTCATCCTTTTTAACGCTTAACCATAAAAAGATAGCGACTCAAGAGGTAAAAGATGATAAATATCTCTACTTTGAAGATTTTTTAACCGCTCAAAAAGGCAAAATAAGTGTGAATATTAATCCCAAGAAAGACATCGCAGCTATTCTTTACACCGGAGGAACAACTGGAGAACCAAAAGGAGTGATGTTGTCACATTATAATTTTACCTCTTATCTTGAAGCTCAAACAGCTCATTTTGGAATGCTTTTGGGAAATAAAAAAGCCTTATTGGTTCTGCCTCCATATCATATTTTTGGTTTATGCATGATAATTTCTGCAGTTTTTAGAAAGGCAACAATTGTACTAATGGACAAATTTCATCCGGAAAATATATCTCAAGTGATTCAGGAAAAGAAAATTGGGGCATTTTTCGGAGTGCCTGCCATGTATGCTGCCCTGGTAAGTCATTGTAGGGGCAAGCAGAAAAATAATCAGTTTAAATGCTTATCTTTTTGCCTTTCAGGAGGGAGTCCCATTTCGTATCGACTATGGAATGACCTAAAGGAAATTGCCCCTAACGCTGCCCTCGTAGAAGGTTATGGGCTCACCGAAGCAGCAGGTGGACCATTAATGGATCCGGTTGTCGAAAACTATCATAAAAAAAATGCTTCCGTAGGCATACCAATATTCAATACAGAAGCGAAAATTATAGATCCTTTTACTGAAAAGGATTTGCCTCCCGGAACACAAGGTGAAATTATCACTCGAGGGACTAATATATTTCAAGGTTATTGGAGGAAATCCGACTTGACTGAGCGGGTTATTAAAGATGGTTGGCTTTACACCAAAGATATTGGAATAATGGACAAAGATGGTATTTTTTTTATAGAGGGACGTATGGATGATATGATTGATATCCGCGGAGAAAAAGTATGGCCGAGAGAAGTTGAGAAAATTTTGGAAAATCATAAAAAAATAAAGGAAGTTGCAGTTGTCGGGATAAAGGATGATGATAATGATGGGGAAATTATCAAAGCATATGTTGTGTTAAAAGATAGCCAGGAAGCTACCGAAGAAGAATTGATAGATTTCTGTAAAGATAAGCTCGTTTATTTTAAAATCCCAAAGGCCATTTCATTCTGTCAGCAATTACCTAAAAGTCATATGGGAAAAATATTACACTATAAACTTCGCGAAAAAAAGTATAAGTGAGAGAAAATGATGCTTTACAAGGATTACGAGATTAGAAAATATCATAGTGATTTTAAAGAACAGATCATTGTTTTGGAGAAAATTCTTTGGGGAGATAATTCTAAGAAAAATGAGGCGTATTTTACGTGGAAATATGAAAAAAGTCCTTATAGCAAAGAGTTGATTGGAGTTGTTGCGCTTTATAGGGGAAAAGTGGTTGGATTTGCTGGTTTTCCAGTTTCAAAATGGTTTATAGGGAATAGAGAAAATTATTTTTTCACATTGAATGCAGTTGATGTCAGTGTCCATAAGAATCATCGACGAAAAGGGTTGCACACTGCCATGTATAATTGCATTTATAAAGAATATGAATCATCAAAATTTAAATTGATGATTGGATTGAGCGGTAACACTGTATCTCTTGCGAGTGGTAAAAAAATGGGCTGGGATTTTTTCGTAACGCAGAGATATTTAAGAAAATATAGATATTGGGATTTTTTCAGGAAAAACTATTTAAAGAAATCCGGCAATTTCCCTTTTAAAGAAGCAAAAATATTAGGAAAATTTACAAATATTGAAGTTACACTTGAGGTTAATCCTATTGCAATGTCGAATTTGAGAGAAAAAATATCATCAATTCATGATGGCATCTATCTGTTTCAAGATCTCAATTTTTACAAGTGGCGATTTTTGAATCCAAAAGGAAAATATATTTTTTATTTTGGCTGGGAAGGGAATGAATTGATGAGTTATGTTGTTATGAGATGCTATGAAAAAATGGGTGCAGGAAAAATAGTAGACTATGCTTATCTTGATATTTTATATCTTAAAAAGATCTTGCAATTGATGATTCAACAAAAATATTTTTGTAAATTGTCGGTGTTAGACCATAATTTAGATGAAGAGATCTTCAAGATGTTTCATGGATTTGGTTTCCGAAGGAGAAATGTTATTTTACAGTATTTATTAAAAAAAATGAAAATAAAATATGAACGATACTATTGTTTAAAACCCTTAAGAGATAAAAAAGATAAAGATTTTTGGAAAATTGGTCAATTAGATGCAAGAAAAAGTGTAAATTGGAAAATAACCGAAATAAGTTCGGATGCGGTTTGATAAGAGAAAATGAAGAAAGGATTGGAAAATTACAGCCAACATATGTGATGCTTGAAAGTAAGATCCTATTCAATTTATAGTGATAAAACTATTTTTAATCAATAAATTTCTGAATAAGAACATATCATTGAAAAATAAGCTGGTTTATTTTATTGATGGCAAATTTTGTGCGAACTGCTCAATTTGTCATTATTTTTTATGATATAATTAATGTATTAAGTAATATATTAATCGGCCATGAATCATGAATGATTAAAAAAAGGAAGAAGTTATGGAACTGACTGATAATGAAAATAATAGAAATCCGAATATTTTTGATCATTCGAAAAAAGTCCTGGTAATTGGTGGGGCAAACATTGACATTAAAGGAAAACCTTTTAAAAAATTAGAAAATGTTACCTCTAACCCCGGAAAGGTGAGCAAGACTTTAGGCGGAGTAGGAAGAAACATTGCCCATAATCTGGCGTTGCTGAAAGTGCCTGTTGTATTTTTAAGTGTCGTTGGCGATGATGAATATGGAAGGCAGATTTTGAGAGAAACCGGCGGAGCAGGTGTTGATATGAGAAATGTTAAAATATCTAGCAGGAACCCGACCGGAATTTATTTAGCGATATTGAATGAGATGGGAGAGATGATGGTTGCAGTCTCTGATATGAAGATATGTGAAGAGATTAATGTAAGGTATTTAAAATCTAAATTGGATATCATTAGAAAGAGTCAGATAATAGTAATAGAAACCAACCTGCCGGAGGAAAGCATTAAATATGTAAGTAAAATATGTGCAGAAGAGGAAATAAAACTGATGGTTGAGCCGGTATCTGTGGAGAAATCAAAGAAATTGAAAAAAGTATTGGACAGTAGAGATTATATTACTCCCAATAAGGAAGAACTGGAATCAATAGCGGTTGGAATTAAGCTAAAAAATGATGAAGACATAGTGAGAGTGGTAGAGAGATTGAGGAACGGAGGCAAAGGAGTTAAAAATATTATTTTGACCCTAGGAAAAAGAGGTGTATTTCTTTCTGAGGAAGAAGTAGCTGAAAAGCAAAAAGTAAAAGGAATGAGTCTTACCGGTCAATTTATTCCCTCTTACAAGGTAGAAACAATAGAAGTCACCGGTATAGGTGATGCATTGGTAGCCGGATTAGTCTACGGAATTTATAATAATTATTCTCTTGATATAGCTGTAAGATATGGTTTGGCTGCAGCTGCACTAACCATTTCTACTCCTTATACAGTAAGTCCCGGGATGAAAGTAGAATTATTAAAAATTCTTGTTGAGAAATAATAAATAAAAGTTGAACTTAAACAGAGACAGAGAGAAAAGAAAGTAAAGGAAGTAATTAACAAAATGAAAATAAACAATTCTAACATGCTGAATTATTTTGAATTAAGCAAAGAAGTAAAATCAGCACTTGATATGGGAAAACCGTTAGTTGCCCTGGAATCAACTTTAATATCTCATGGTTTTCCTTATCCGGAAAACTTAAAAGTAGCCCGGGAGATGGAAGAGATTATTAGAGGATATGGTGTTATACCTGCAACTATTGCAATAATTAATGGTAAGATAAAAGTGGGATTGACGCAGAATGAGTTAGAATTTATGGCAACTTCTAAGAAAATAACAAAAACCAGCCGGAGAGACTTGGCGGCAATAATATCAAAAGGCTTAAATGGCGCAACGACGGTAGCGGCAACAATGATTATAGCAAAAATGGCCGGAATTAAAATTTTTGCAACCGGGGGAGTAGGAGGTGTGCATCGGGGAGCTGAGCAAAATTTTGATATATCGGCAGATTTGCAGGAATTGGCAAAGACATCGGTTGTAGTAGTATGTAGTGGAGCAAAAGCAATCCTTGACTTATCTTTAACCAGAGAATACCTTGAAACAATGGGAGTTCCCGTTATCGGATTCAAATGTGAAGAAATGCCCGCATTTTACTGCAGGGAAAGTGGATTTAATGTAGATTATTCGGTAAAAGATGAAGCGGAAGCTGCAAATATAATAAGGGTTATAGAGGATTTAGGTTTACAGGGAGGCTTACTCATCAGCAATCCCATTCCCGAAGAATATGCAATTTCCATGGAATATATAAATAAGATAATCGAAGAAGCGATGAAAGAAGCAAAAAAGAAGGACATTAAGGGAAAAGAGCTTACACCCTATCTTTTGAATAAAGTGAAGGATTTAACCGGTGGCAAGAGCCTGTTAGCGAACATTGCGCTGGTAAAGGATAATGCAAGGGTTGCCGCAATGATAGCAAATGTTTTATGATAATTTTGGTGTTTGGCATAAAAGTTGCCATAAATAAAAACTTGTGTGTCTGAATCCTATTTTTTTCATTTCTCTAAAAAAAACTTTTTCAAGTTTATATAAAACACAATAGAATAATGTTTCTTTTTGAATTCTTTAATCGAGAGGGAAAATTATGGATATAGTCATTGTCGGAGCCGGACCTGTTGGATGTTATACAGCTCAATTATTGAAAAATGACGGTATAAAAGCCAGAATAATTGAAGAAGACAGAACAATAGGTAGACCAATCAGATGTGCCGGTTTGGTAGGCAGGCAGGTTTTTGAAGATATTTTGTTACCGCTTAACAGGAACTCCATTATCAATCGGATTGATGGTGCAACTTTTTTTTATGAGAATGATTATTTTCAAATCAATAGAGAGGAAGTAGCTTATGTCATCGACAGAGAGAGATTTGACAAGAATTTAGGGGAAGGTTTAAAAGTAGAGTGTGGTAAAAAGGTAATAGAGATAATAGAAGATAAAAATGGTTATATATTAAAGACAGATAGTGGTGAAAATATCTTTGCTGATTTTGTCATCGGAGCCGATGGAGCGAATTCCCGGATAAGAAAATACATAAATTTTTTAAACAAAGTTTCTGTAAACAATAAAAAAAGAAAAAATATTAAAAAATATCTAGGTGTTCAATATAGAATAAAAGTAGATAAAGATAAATTTTGTTCTAAATTTACCCAGGTACATCTTCGGGAAGGAATTCCATTTTTTATCTGGATTATACCTGAAAGTGATTGTGTTATCCGAGTGGGACTAATTTCAGAAAATGCTCGAGAAGATTTAATTGATTTTATCCGGGAACGTCACATTGATGGAGAAATAATCGAGAGACTGGCTGGATTAATTCCACTTGGAGTAACAAAAATTTATCATAAAAATATAGCCCTGGTGGGAGATTCGGCAATTCAAGTAAAACCTTTAACCGGGGGAGGGATTTTCTATGGATTAAGATCCGCCGAATTTTTAGCCGAGAGCATTATTAAGGGTAAATTTAATGAATATGATAGACGTTTAAAAGGGCAATTTGGTAGAGAGATTAAATTTGGTTTAAAAGCTCGAAAACTATATGAAGAGATCAACGAAAAGGAATTGAAAAACATTTTCGATTTATTTAAGAAAAATATTGTCGTGATTGAAAAAATGGCGAATTTCGAAAATCATTCGGTAATTTTCAAAGAAATTCTAAAAAATCCAAAAATATTTGGAGATGTAGGTAAAATATTAAGTAGAAATATCGGAAAATTATTTTTATAAATGAAAAGAGGAGGAAAACAATTGAAATCAATTATTCTTTGTGCTGGAAAAGGAACTCGCCTTAGACCTTTAACACATACGTATGCAAAACATTTAATCCCAATTGCGAATAAATCCGGAATTTTATATGTCGTGGAAACCATCCGGGATTGCAATATAAGAGATATTGGTATTGTAGTTAGCGAAAATGGGAAAGATATTCAAGAGGAAATAGGAAAGGGAAATCAATTTGGTGTGAATATTTCTTATATTGAACAAAAAGAAACCTTAGGTTTGGCACATGCTGTTTCCGTATCACGGGATTTTTTGGGAGATGATGATTTTTTGATGTATTTAGGTGACAATTTACTTAAATACGGCATTGAAAGCTATCGAAAGAAATTTGAAGAAAAAAAATACAATGCTTTTATTTTACTGACTAAAGTAGATAATCCAAAAGCATTTGGTGTCGCTGAGGTAAAAAACGGACAAGTGGTCAGAGTTGTTGAAAAGCCAAAGATACCGGTTAGTAATTTAGCATTAATCGGAGTGTATTTTTTCGATAAAAATGTACATACTGCTATTAAAAATATTGAACCTTCCTGGCGCGGAGAATTGGAGATTACCGATGCGATTCAATGGTTAATTGACAATGGATATAAAGTAGGAGCTGAAATAGTAGAAGGATGGTGGAAAGATACCGGTAAACCTGAAGATATATTAGAGGCAAATCGGCTAATTTTAGAAAATTTAGAAAGAGATATTTCAGCAGCAAAAATTGATAATAATTCCGAAATATCAGGAAGGGTACAGATTGGAAAGGACACTGAAATTATTAATTCTCGCATTATGGGTCCGGTGATTATTGGAGAAAAGGCCAGAGTGATTAATTCTTTTATCGGTCCTTTTGCCAGCTTAGCGGATAGAGTAGAAGTGAATAAGAGCGAAATTGCTTATAGTGTTATATTAGAAGATACAAAAATTAATAATGTAAAAGGACGAATGGAAAAATGCCTTATTGGCAAGAATGCTAATATTTATTGTGATGAAAATTTACCCAGAGTATACGAATTTATCTTGGGAGACCATAGTAAGATAGGCTTAGTTTAACCAATGACAACTTTGGTGTCTGGTACCAAAGTTGTCATTCTAGAAAGAAGTGCCTACTTCAAAGTATATATCATAGCCTCTCGGGTCGGATAAAGCTTTGGCCGCTCCTAATCTCAAAGTAAAAGGTGAATCATATTTTAAGTTTAAATCTGCCTTTAATTCCGCTCCGATTCCGATTTTAAATACCGGCCAATCAGAATCGATTTTATTATTTTCGATTTTTATATTTTTACTTTTTTGAGTGCTATCCCAGGCACTTCCTATATCAACAAAAATAGTACCGGATAATCTTTCTAAAAAGACAAAGAAGGGACCTTGCTTGAGGCCACGTTCGATGTTGGCTATCGGAAAACGATACTCCAAACTGGTTAGAAGAAGATTATTTCCTTCTAAAGTATTTGGAGAATATCCTCGTAAAGAAAATGTATCCAGGTCAACATTTGACAGATTATCTGCAGAATAATGACCGCCGAGGTTGAATTTTTCTCTGTCTAATATATTCTTGCTGCTATAACCGGCAATCAGACGAAGAGATAATGTATGATGGAGAGAAGGAAGGGGAATGAATTTCCTGCCATCAAATAGTAATTTGTCAAAAGAGTAATCTCCTCCCAAAAGTGAATCAGCATGTTCATAATTAATGGAAAAAGCTTGACCCTGTTCCGGGCTGATAGAAAGTTCGTATTTTTCCGCATCAGAATAAGTGTATTTCAATCTTAAGCTGGTAATTTTATCAAAATTATCATTTAGAGAATTTGAACCTGAACTATGCGAAGAATGGGATGATTTATTATTAGCTATTTTTTCATATTGATAGCCGAGAGAAAAAATACTCTGATAACAGCGGGAATTTATGTTGGATGAAGTATTTCCTTCGAATGGAAAATTAATATTTAATCCGATTTTACCTTTTTCCCATAAGGAAAATTGAGGAGTGGTTATATTTTTATCCTGAGAGAGAGAAGAAGTATTTCCGGATGCATAGAGATGGATAGAAGGTTTGTATTCATAGTTGTAATAATTCAGAAAGTAGCACAGGTTATTTTGAAATAAATTATAGGTCATTGTAAATGGCAGTGAATGATAACCTAAAAGGTCGTGTAATTCGCTTGAAAAACCAATATTTATATCTGTGCCAGTCATTTGGACTGCGGGAATCCAATAGGTGGGCTGCCAAAAACTGGATAAGGGATGATAAGAATGAATGGAGAATTTATTTTTTGGCGAAAACACTTCTGGATTGTAATTTACTACAGGAGAAGTTGATGATATATTATTATATTTTATTTCTATCCATTTACTTGGTTCCATATTCATAACATGTAATTCGTACCCGGAAGCGTGATACTCAATATAAGCGAGTTGTTGGCCATCAGGTGAGATGGAAGGCTCGAATGCACCGCCAATGACATTAGTCACTTGATATAGTTTTTTGTCGGATATCGAAAAGGCAAAAATATTATAGATACCGGTGCGGTCTGAAGAGAAGAATAGAAATTTGCCATCTGGAGACCAGTTGGGACTAAGGTCATTATATTGGTCTTGAAAAATTGGTAATAAAGATAAATATTTATCACCAATCTGTCGATGTTTTAAATTTAAAGTACAAATGTCCAATGCGCCGTTTTGCCATACCGAGAGAGCAATGATATTTCCATTTGGTGACAAAGCAGGATGATATAATTGCGAATTTTCTTTTAAATGAGTAAGATAAACGACATCTTCATTGCTGATTAATTTCAGATTGTGTAATTTTAGTTCTGTCGATGTCTGTAAATGCTTCAAATCAATTGAAATCAGGTTGTTAGTTCCTGATTGATTGACGATTGCGATGATTTTTTGATGATCTTTTTCGCTATTGGAAGATGAAAAAATGGGATCACGGGCTCTTAGCCCTTTCGATAATCGAATTTCTTTTTTTGTTTTGATATCATGAAAATAGAGATCATAATATCGGTAATAGCGGTTGAAATTATCTAGCTTAGCGTAAATTAATGTCGAATAGTCCGAAGAGATATCATATGAAGAATCTCTACCGTAAGTTCTTTTCACCAATAATTGTTCGTCTATTCTAGGGAAAGTGAAGGGAGTAAAAAATTGTTTCGGGTCAATCAATCGTATAAACGGAAAGGAATTCGGATTGGATACTTTGATGGCAATCTTAAAACCTTCAGAAGTTGTAATCCATCTGGGATAATCTATTCGGGAATGATAATTTGTGAGTTGTTTGGATGTTGTTATGGGCATTAATGAAATAATATTTTGCATTTGAGTTTTATATTTTAGAACTATGGAATCTTTCCAAGTTTGATATAATTCATCCAGCGAAAGTTTCAGAGTTCGTTTTAATGCGTAATTTATTCCCAATAAAGGGTGACGGGTAAAAGTTTCGCTAACATCAATCAACTGATCTTCTCCATATTTGTCCGCAATATAATGAATAAGTGATTGTCCGTAGATGTATGGAGCAGTGCCAGCTGGCCATGATGTAAGATAATATCCGCTTATCTGATCCAATGTGCTGAATTGATCTTCAAGCGCCGCCATGCGCAAATACATATCGTATCGGCTATCTATGCCTCTACCTCCGGAAGTGAATTGCGTTTCATTATACACCGCTAGTCCTTCAATCGACCAGATTGGCTGAAGGGCATTAGGTAAAATTATCTGGCCAAACAAAGCTCGAAGGGCGGTGGTGTAACCTCTTGTCATTTCAAAATGTGCAATATGGGTGTATTCATGAGTAATTACCATTTTTAACCAGCTTCTAAACTTCATATCAAAGGTTTTAGCATTAGGAATAGTAAGGGAAATTCGAATTACCCGATGCGGGAATGAGGTGGCAAAACCAAGAGTATAATCCGAAAAATCTTCCAGAATAATCGCTATTTTTTGGAAATGATAATGTTTTGGAGGACCAAGTTGTGCATTCACTTTTGCATAGACTTCTTCGGCAATACCGGCTACTTGTTGAGCAACCTGTTCATTGCAAGGGTAATGATGAGTAAGAAAAGGATTGTTTTTGTTTTGAGAAAAATGGATAGAAAAATGAGGGCTTTCTATAACTTGCCAGTTTAACTTTGGATCGTAAGGAGGATTTGTTGCGGAAACAACACCAGTCATTATCAACATAAAAAGCGATAAGAACAAGGTTATTAAAAAGATTATAATAGGTATTCTTTTCATGTTTACAATCCAGCCCACAATAACATCCTTTACGTCCAGGCACCAAAATTACTATTTAAGATGATAGGTAAATTTTAATATTATTTTACCATAATATGCAAAGAAAATTGTATTATGATTTTTGATTAATTTTTAAATAGCCTGCCTATTAATTTGAAAGAGCTTGGCCATTTTGCTGACCTTATATGCTTTTTATTAAAAGAAGATTAATAATTTTTAGATTTGTATATTTATTGATATCTCCAAAATCATTATTTATTTTTCCCAATATACTATTCCTATTTTCGGTAAAGCATTTTTATTAACTTGAGATTAATGACTTAAAAGCATCTTAATGCTTTTTTCCGATTAAATTTTTTCTTATAAGATCCTTAAAATTATCAGGTTTTAATTCATAGAGTTGAAGAAATTCAGAAATACTTAACCATGAAGCAATATTTAAATAGGAATTGAAATAATGAAAATTCCCCAATTTTTATTTTGCAGTTTCGAAGCATCTATTTTACCTACTTCATAGGGATTTAAAGAAATACAAGAAACAATACTTGGTAAGCATTTCGAATTTAAAACAAGATAGCTTTTATTTCTGTCTTGAAATATATGTCCTTTTCGGACATGCAGGCAATTAGCTCAATGTGCTGTGTAAAACTTAAAACCGCATTGTTTTAGTAAGGATTGCCATTTTGGTACCATTTTTTTTCTCATAATATTACAAGTTTACTATTTCAATTGGTCTAGTTCAAGATGTTTAAGAGGATTTTAAGGTAATATTTTAAAATAATAACAACTTTTTGGTGCCTGACGCAAAGTTGTCATTATTTATATTTGAAGGTCGTTTATAAGATGTTGTATAATTATCTTGAATTTCCAATTTTGAAAATGAACAAAGGGGAGGGTTTGAAAATTAAAAGTAAACAGAGTAATAAAAAGAAAAAAAGTGATTTATGGTTTTATATTGTTGTAATTATATTAATTATTGTCATTTCTCTATTAACTTTAAGGAAAATGGGATTTTTGAAATTATGGATAGATAATCAACCTTCATCTCTTGTGATGGAAATGGACTCTGATACTAGAGAAAGAAGAGCTAATTATCAAATTATCAATGCCCATGAACATATTCAGTCTATGGATAACATCCCTCTCTTATTAGAGGTAATGGAAGATTGCCAAATTGAAAAAATGGTATTCCTGGGAACCTCTAAATTTACATTTTATCTAAATCCGGACTATGGATATACGGAATATGATAAAAACAATGAAGAGATTATAAATATGTGCAAAAAATATCCTGATAAATTTCTTGCTTTAGCTACTATTAATCCGAATGATGACAATAAGTTGGATAAGCTAAAAGCTTTTATTGCAGATGGTGCAAAGGGACTAAAATTGTATAATGGTCACGGAAATTTCTATGACCTATTTTTTAAAATGCCATTGGATGATCCGGGAATGATGGAAGTATATCGTTATTGCGAAGAGGAAGAGATTCCCATCCTTTATCATATTAATAGTGGAAGGTTTCTGGCTGAATTCGAAAGAATCTTAAAAGCTTTTCCTGATTTAGTCATTGTTGCGCCTCATTTCGCTTTAACTTCGAGAAATCTTACTCTTTTAAGCAGATTATTGGATACTTATCCGAACCTTTATACAGATATCAGTTTTGGTCATCCTGATTTTCAAGTAGCTGGTTTTAAGAGGATTTCTCAGAATTCGGAAGGATTTAAGCGATTTATGCAAAAATACAGTGACCGTATTACCTTTGGAACAGATATTGTCATTACGACTTATCGTGCGAAAAGTAGAAGTTATCTAGATGATGTAACCTTGAGTTATTTTGATATGCTAGAGAAAGAGAAATTTACTTTGCCTCGTTCAATTTACAATATGATGAGTAAAACAGCTCGAGGAAATACTGATCCTAATAATGTCTATAACGGACTCCATCTTGATGATGAAATATTGAAAAAGATTTATCACGATAATCCGGAAAAGATTTTTTGGAAATCAGAATAAAAAATAGAGAGGAACAATCAAATAAAAGAGGAGTAATTCTGTAATTTTCTGATACAAATAAGCCTAAACTCTTCAATATTAAAATAAATAGAAATAATAGCAGATTATAATCATCTACAAATGTTCGAGATATATAAAAAGAAAGGACTGTAGTAGGAAATGAAGAAATTATTTGTATTAATATTTGTATTAGTTATAACAATATCAATGGGGGGATGTCAAAGCTTGAGCAGTTTTTTCCCTTTTTTAAATGAAACCCCAATTTTAGTATCCGATTCCATTGACACTGCCATAGAAGACACTCTTTACTCTTATCAGGTAGTTGCCAACGATCCTGATGGAGATGCCCTCATTTATTTACTCAATCTCTGCCCGGATGGGATGAGTATTAACAATGAGAATGGTCAAATAAAATGGTTACCTAATAATAATCAGGTAGGAATACATAAGGTGGTAGTAGAGATTTCTGACGGTAGGAGAAGTATTTTTCAGGATTTTGAAATCGAGGTATTAAACATGAATGATTCTCCAAAGATTCTCTCTTATTTTCCTACCGATTTGAATGTAAATATTCGCGAAGGAGATTCAGTAAAATTTGAAGTACATGCGGAAGATGTTGATTTCAGCACCACAATAAACTATAAATGGTATTTAAATCAATCTTTGGTTTCAAATTTTTCAGTGTCGCCTTCTATTGGCAGCTGTTCTGTAAATAGTTGGACATATTCTGCCAATATGGGCAATTATGGTAAACAAACATTAAAAGTCATAATAAGTGATGGGATATTATCAGATAGTTTGCAATGGCAAATAACTGTAAATGATATCACTCCGCCCAATGAACCTGCTCTAGATATTTTGTCATCTTCAACCAATGAAGCCATTCAAAGTATATCAGGCAGCAAAGAAGCAGATAGTAATATTTTGATTAACGGAGTAGAAATTATTCCGATAAATTCATCTACGAGATGGTGCTGCATTTATCACCTTGATGAAGGCAATAATCATATCTCAATCACTTCTCAAGATGCTGCAAACAATGAAAGTTCGGCAATCACAATTGACATCACCTTAGATAGTATAGCTCCGAGTAAACCGATATTGAATAAAACAATTAGCCCCACAAATTTGCCGTCGCAGACCTTGACTGGCATTAAAGAAGAAAATTCTTCAATTTGGATAAATGGTATAAAGGCATTGCCAATAAATTCTGATACTGCATGGTCATATTTACTTGAGTTATCTGAAGGAGTTAATAATATTTCGATTACTTCCCGCGATGCTCTCGGAAACGAAAGTTCTGCAGAAACTACTTCCATAATTTATGATTTAAATGTATATGTAAATTTAAAAAATACAACTGGAATAGAAAATGGAACAGAAACCTATCCTTTCAATACTATTATGGAAGGAATAGAAGCGGCTGTATCCGGTAAATCCGTTAATGTAGCTGCAGGGATTTATAATGAACAGTTGGTTATAAATAAAGAGATTACTTTATTTGGAGAAAGCAGAGACAATACCTTTCTGGTTGGAACCGGATTTTCTGGAAATCTAATTACTATTTTAGTCGATAATGTTGCTATCTCAGGATTTTGTGTCGACGGGAAAAGCCAAACCGATATTGGTATATCTTTTAATAATTGTTCTAAAATTGCCATTGAAAATAATACTATTAAAAATAATGATGACTATGGTATAAAGTATAGTAATTCAAATCCTTCTATTAAAAACAATTACATCGAAAGGAATGGTTCTAGCGGAATAGATATTGAAGCTGGAGGTTTGGGATACATCCAAAATAATTCAATTAGGAATAACATTTATGGAATTCGAACTGACGGTAATTCTTCTCCAGAAATAAACATGAATGATATTAGTAACAATACTAATTCCGGGATATATTGTCGGGAAAGTGCTACACCGGTTATTTCTTTCAATACCATTTGTTGTAATTTAAATTGTGGAATATTAATCGATAATATTTTAGGGAATAATGTAAACCCCGATATTGGTGGAGGACATAGTGGAAGTGAAGGATATAATGAAATTTCAGGAAATATCATTCATGGTGTCAATAATAAGACCAATCATAATATTTATGCTAAGAATAATTGGTGGGGAGATATTTCCGGTCCAAAATATCCTTATCATGCTACCAGCAGCGGAGATTGGGTTTACTGGGATAAAGCGGGTGGTAATGTTATATTTGAACCTTATTTAGTTATAGAACCCTAATATAGAAAAAGTCCTCGATCCCTTTCTTTACATTTTTGGAAAAAAGATAGAAAATGAGATAGAATGAAAAAGAGGAGGTATAAAATGATGGATGAAACAAAAAATATTTTAGAAAGAAATTTTTCCTATATTGATAAGGATAATTTGATAGTCGATTTAGAAAAAATATCTCTACATATCGAAAAGGCACTCAGTTTAGGAGAAAAATATTCTAATTCTATTTTTACTGACATAGCGATAATTGATACTTATAGGGATATAAGGAACATTATCTTTTTGGGAATGGGCGGTTCAGCTATCGGGGGTAATTTGATGTCCGATTATTTATCGGATGAAATATCTGTTCCAATAGAAGTGATTCGCGGTTATAATCTGCCAAAATATGCTAATAAAGAATCACTAATCTTCGCAATAAGTTACTCCGGAAATACCGAGGAAACACTTTCTACTTTAAAAAAATCACTATCAGTAAATGCTAATATTATTGCGTTATCTTCCGGAGGAAAATTTGAAATATTTGCTAAACAACATGATTTTCCAATTATAAAACTTCCTTTCGGGATTCAACCGCGAGCTGCTTTGCCATATTTATTTTTCCCGGTATTGAAAATCTTAGAGAAAATTGGTTTAATAGCAAAGAAAAATCACGAAACCAACGAGACACTTAATGTATTGCAGAAAATTTCGAAAGAATATAGCGCTAAATCTCCTTTTAAAGATAATATGGCGAAAAGAATTGCTTTTTCTTTGTATAAATTTCTCCCATTAATCTATGGTACGGAAGGACTGTTGTCCGCGGTAGCAATGCGCTGGAAAACTCAAATTAACGAAAATAGTAAATGGCCATGTTTTTGGAATGCTTATGCTGAATTAAACCATAATGAAATAGTTGGATACGAGATAGATAATTCAATTAATAAAATGGTGAAAATTGTCTATTTAGAAGATAAATCCGGGCTATTACGGATGAAACAAAGAGCTGAAATTACTAAAAATTTGATTAAAGATAAAGTAGCTGAATATATTACCTGTTTTTCTTCAGGAAAAGAAAAATTAACTCGTATGTTTTCTTTAATTTATTTAGGGGATATGGTAAGTTATTATCTGGCAATTTTAAATGGCATTAATCCCACTCCTGTTCATTATATTGAAAATTTAAAAAAAGAATTATCGAAAAAAATAAAATCTAAAACGAATGACGAAGATTGATGGGTATAAGCGATATACAGCATATAGTCTTTAAATATGGCATGTAAATGAAGAAAAGTTATGATGATAAAGTATTTTAAAAAACTGTATCATCTTCTATCAAGGATTAGAGCAACAAAATTATCGATAATGGATATATTGAAAAATAAGTGAATTGACTTATTTGTTTAAAGAGGAGAATATTTTTTGAAATATATTGAAGTAGGCGTTATTGCTTTTGTCATTTCATACATTCTAACACCTTATATAGCCAATGTAGGAAAGAAACAGAAATTGGTCGACATACCGGGATATCGAAAGGTGCACGAAGAGGCAATTCCAAATCTGGGAGGAATTGTAATTTTCTTTGGCTTTCTATTGAGTCTTCTTTTTGTGGTTCCAATAGAAGGGCAGAATAGAATCCTTTTAATCGGAGGCATCATCATGTTGTTGCTGGGGATTATAGATGATATCGCAGATCTTCCTCCTAAGTATAAATTTATCATTCAATTGATCCCAGCAATCATAGTCGTGATATACAACAGCCACTTGGTCAATCTTTTTATCACAGTTCAATTAAAAAGTTTGGATTTGTTGGGATATTTAATTTATCCACTTTTCATTTTTTGGATAGTTGGTGTTACGAATTCAATTAATCTGATTGATGGATTGGATGGATTAGCCTGTGGTGTTTCTATTATTGCATTGATTACTCTCTTGATTCTGGGATTATTATTCAATCTGGAGACATTAAGTATTATCATAGTAGCTCTGCTGTTAAGCATGATGGCATTTCTAAAATATAATTTCTATCCCGCAAAAATATTTCTCGGCGATTCGGGAAGTACATTTGCCGGATTTATGATAGCCTCAATTAGTGCTTTATGGGTTATAAAAAGCCAAAATGCTTTCTTTCTTATTGTCCCAATCATCATTTTGGCACTTCCAATATTCGATACCTTTTTTGCTATTTTTAGAAGATTTCGAGAACATCGACCTATTTTTCAAGCTGACCAGGGGCATCTCCACCATCGGCTCTTATCTCGAGGTATTGAGCACAAAAACGTAGTTCTTATTCTTTGGGGTATTTGTTTTATTTTTAGCATCGTTGCCTTGATTTATGTATACAGTTTTAGATAAGTGAAATAATTAAAAGGAGGATACCAGCTCCAAAATTTACATTATAACAACTTTGGTGTCTGGCAAAAAAATTGTCACAATGAAAGAAAAAATATTAGTAACTGGTGGAGCCGGCTTTATTGGCTCTCATATCGTAGATCTTTTCTTCGAAAATAATTATGATATTGTTGTAATAGATGATCTTTCTTCAGGCCGAAAAGAAAATTTACATAGCGAGATAAAATTCCATAAAGTTAATATCACAAATGCGCGTGATTTAGCAAAAGTATTCGAAAAAGAAAAACCTGATTACACGATTCATGAAGCTGCCCAGATTAGTGTTTCCTTATCTGTTAGAGATCCTCTCTTTGATGCACAGACAAATATCATTGGCTCTTTGAATCTTTTGCAAAATTGTGTGAAATATAGAGTAAAGGGAGTGGTTTTTGCTTCAAGCGGAGGGACGGTTTACGGAGAACCGAAAGAATTTCCAGTTAATGAAAACCATCCTCTGATACCTCTCTCCCCGTATGGAATCAGCAAAGTAACAGTCGAACATTATCTTAATTTTTATAAAAAAAACTATCAACTTGATTACGTAGCTCTCAGGTATGGGAACGTTTATGGTCCGAGACAGGATCCATTCGGAGAAGCAGGAGTTATTGCAATATTTATTCAAAAAATGTTAAAAGGTGAAAGACCTACCATTAACGGAGACGGAGAATATATAAGAGATTATGTCTATGTAAAAGATGTTGCTTATGCTACATTGCTAGCACTTCAAAACATAAAGAAACGATTACAGGCTCAGATATCAGCAGAATTTAAAATTAAACCTAAACAATCATTAGATGGATTTAATCTGGGAACAGAACAGGGTACATCCGTGAATGAATTGTTTACACTCTTGAAGGAGTATATAAAATTTTCTCACTCTGCAAATTATGGACCCGAGAGAGCAGGAGACTTAAGAAAGAATATTTTAAGTTGTCAGAAGATTCAAAATACATTTCAATGGAAACCACAAACTGAACTGTCGCTTGGCTTAAAAGAAACAATTGATTGGTTTAAAAAGTCAGGAGAATAAAATCAAATTCAGGAAATTTTCCTTGTGAAAATGCCTAATCAAATAGCTATGAATCAATTTATATTGAAATCTCAAAAAAGATAGATATTTGAAACAGTTTCATTGGTATAGTTTGAAATGATATGTTAAAATAAAGTGATAATACATTTAAAAAATACTGATTAATATTTATATGAAGGATTGGTGTATGTGGGAAAACGAAACAATAAATAAGTTTGTCGGAATTATTATAGCTGGTTTTTTAATGATCATAATGGGAAAAATGAATGAGAAGAAAAAACTTCATACAGGAATTAAGCTTATTTTGCAAATGTTCATTTCTTTAATTATTATTTATGCAGGTATTAAAATAGAATTTTTAAGAAATCCTGCATCCTCAGGTGGCTTTGTTTATTTTAACTTTTTATCAATTCCTCTGACCATGTTATGGATTATTAGTCTCACCAATTCAATTGGACAGACAGATGAATTGGGAGATGTGACTCCTTATATTGTTTTTATTGCTTCATTAACCTTTTTAGCGGTTGCTTTATTGCAGAGGCAGGGATTATTGTTAGCAGAGATTCTTTCCTTTTCTTTGGTAACTGTTTCTTTCATCTTTATTAAATTTTTCCCTCGAGGGAAGTTTTCTTCTTTTTATATGTTGTTCGGATTTATCCTGGCAATTATTTCCATCGTGGGTGTATCAAAAAGCACAGCAGCACTAACCCTTTTTATTCCTCTTTTAATACTGGGAGTACCCCTGGTTGATAGTAGTTACTCAGTTGTTTCCAGTTATGTTGTGCAACAGGGTAAAGTAGGCGATTATACTGATACGGAAAGCAGGCTTCGGCAAAAATTGCAATCTTATGGATTTTCAACTCGCGGGGCAAATTACACTATTATCGCTACTTCTTTGTATCTCAGCTTTTTAGCGCTTATTACATTCATATATCAAAGCATTTACTTGTTAGCCTTCATGACAATTTTTGGATGGTTAATCTTTAAGATGATCAGAAAGAAGGTATCATCGGGAGAATTAATTATTAATAAAGATTCTGAAAATAATCGAATTAATCTTTTCCATGTAGGGATAGACCGGGTAGATGCAAAAAGTGTTATTTCACAAATAGAACAATTCATACTTTCTAAAAAATCTCATCTGGTAGTTACACCGGATACTTTAGCTATTTTACGTGCACAAAAAGATGTTGAATATTATAAAATAATCCAGGGTGCAAATCTTGTTACTCCTGACGGAGCCGGCATACTTTGGGCAACTTCAACACTATATCAGCCTTTAAAGGAAAGAGTAGCTGGGATTGATATTATTCAGGGAATTTGTCAACTTGCTGCCAAAAAGGCATATTCAATATATCTATTAGGTGCTGCTCCGGGAATAACCAAGGAAACCTCTTTGAAATTAATGAAAAAATATCCAGGATTAAAAATTGTCGGAAATCACCATGGCTATTTTTACGCATCAAGTTTATCAGATAAAATGTTTAGATGTAATATCGAAAAAAATGCAAATACAAATGTAAAAAATAATAATTCTGAAATTGAATACAATAAAAATAAGGAAGAAGAAATAATTATCCAAGAAATTAATGATAAAAAACCGGATATATTATTGGTAGGCATGGGAGTACCCAGGCAAGAGAAATGGATTGCCAGAAATCTAAAATCAAAACGGCTCAATGTTCCGGTATGCATGGGTGTCGGGGGAAGTTTTGATGTCCTTTCCGGCAAAATACCGCGGGCACCATTATGGATGCAAAAACATGGTATGGAATGGGTTTACCGTTTTATTAAACAACCAAAACGAACCTTTCACACTCTAGCCTTATTTTATTTTATGAGTTTAGTTATTATGGGAAAAATTATATTAACCTTAAGGAATATGGAGGAGTAAATATATCTTTAACATTACATGAGATAAAATAAGGTCAATAAATATCGTTGTAAGTTTTAAAATAACAACAATTCTGCTATAATAACTATTCTTTGCCGAAAATCTCCATAATCAAAAAAGATACCATGACGCCATCTTTCTATCCTCGACTTGTAAAAAGAATGATGATAATATTTTAATCTATTTGTATATATAAATTTTTGTAATATAGGTTTTATTGTTATATATTATCAAAACAGATGAAGGTTTTATTAACGATTGTAAACAGGAGACAAATAGAATGAAAGAAATTTTTAAAGGATTAATTATAATTATTGTCCTAATAATTCAACTAACAATTTTAAATTCATTTACACTGCAAGGTATAAAACCTGACTTGATTTTGATTTTGGTCATTGCTTTTGCATTATTAAAAGGACCGGAAGAAGGAGCAATTGTGGGTTTTTTTTCAGGGCTTTTACAGGATATATTTTCAATTGGATTACTGGGTGTACATGCATTGATAAAAACCGTAACGGGTTTTTTGTGCGGTTTGTTGAAAGAGAGGATGTTTGCTGAACATATTTTATTCGTTATTCCCTTGGTCACTATATTTGCCACAATCTTCAAGAGTGGTCTCATGTTTTTGGTATTAGATGCTTTTGGGATGGAAGCGGCTAATCTAATCTGGAGTCTTAAACACATATCAATTCCTGAAGCGCTATACAATGGCTTTTTATCACCTTTTATATATCTGGGAATAAAGAAATTTCTACAAGTCATCGAGGAAAAACTATAAAATGACAGCTTCGGTGCCTGATACAAAGCTGTCATAAGATTTAATAGGAGTTATTATGAGAGAATCATCTTCTGTTCCGGAAGAAGTAAAACTTAGACTGAATTATTTATGGATATTTATAATTATATGTATTTCTGCATTGGTCATTATTCTCTGGTATTTTCAATTAGTTCGAGGAGAGGAATTAGCCCAAAAAGCACTGGAAAATTGTATTCGCTCTCTAGTTGAAGATTCACCACGTGGGGAAATTTATGATCGGAATAAAGAATTGTTGGTAACCAACAGATCAGCTGTCATTGTCTCAGTTATTCCCGGAGAAGTCGAGGATTTAGCAGTATTGAGCGTTAAACTCGGTGAAATACTGGAAATACCTCCCGATCAAATTAAAAGTAAAGTAAAAGAATATTATGTAAATCCTTTTAAAACGGTAAAAATATTTGATGATTGTAAAATTGAAAAAATTATCGAGATTGAAGAAAGACAAGATGAATTAAAAGGAGTAGTTTTAGAAATTCAACCGAGGAGAAAATATCTTTTTAATGATTTAGCTGCTCATAGTTTGGGATATGTTGGTGAAATTAATAAAGAAGAATTGCAGCAAATGAATACAATGGATTTTCAGGGTGGTGATATTATTGGCAAAACCGGCTTAGAAAAGTATTATGATGACATTTTACGAGGAGAAAAGGGCGGAAAAGAAGTTGAAGTTGATGCCCTGGGAAGAGAAATTACTACTTTGCTTCACCGAAAATCTATTCCGGGAAAAGATTTAATTCTAACCATTGATAAAGAATTACAGCAATTTGGGGAAAATTTATTAACCGATAAAAAAGGTGTCATTATAGTAAGCAATGCCAATTCCGGAGAAATTCTGGCTTTGGTTAACAAGCCTTCTTTTGATCCAAATTTATTTGTAGGATGTATTCCAGCTGAGGATTGGAAAAGACTTTCCACCGATTCAAATTATCCTTTAAATAACAGAAGTATTCAGGGAGTATATTCCCCTGGTTCAACGTTTAAAGTGGTCACCGCAATAGCAGCCTTAGAGGAAAGTGTTACTGATATAAATAGAAAGATATACTGTTCGGGAAAATTTAAGCTTTCTGACCAGGTTTTTAGATGTTGGAAAGAAAGCGGGCATGGTAGTCTAAATATCATTGGTGGAATCTCCAATTCCTGTAATGTATATTTTTATTCTATTGGTAAGGATTTAGGTATAGAGAATATAAATAAGTATATGAAAAAATTTGGATTTGGAGAAAAAGTCAGCATAGATTTACCCGCACAGGCTCTGGGTACCATTCCTTCTGTAGGATGGAAACAAAGAGAATTTAATGAAATATGGTTCCCAGGTGACACTATTAATCTTTCCATTGGACAAGGGTATTTACTGTTAACACCATTTCAAATGCATAATGTAATTAGTGCGATTGCGACAGAAGGAATTATCTATAAATATCACCTGGTAAAAGAAATTATTTCCCCTGAGGGAAAATTAGATAAAGAAATAATTCCGGAAATTTATAGGGAAATTGATGTTTCTTCTAATACATTCAAGATATTAAAAGAAGGATTAAGAGAAACGATATTAGGCGGAACAGGCTGGAGAGCGAACATTAAAGAATTGGAAGTATTTGGTAAAACCGGAACGGCTCAGAATCCACAAGGTGAAACCCACGCCTGGTTTATGGGTTATGTTCCAATGGGACAATCTTATATTTGCATTACGGTTTTTATTGAAAATGGAGGAGACGGCTCAGAAGCAGCCGCGCCGATAGCCAGGGAGATATTGGAAAAATATTTTAAGATTCCGAAAACAATCAATACTCAAGATTTAAAAAGTGAATAGATTAAAATATAAAAATAGAAATATCCTAATCACTGGAGGTATTTTTGAAAAAGAATTTAGGTAAACTAAGTGAAAATATTGATTATAATTTATTAATAACAGTAGTAGTTCTTTGTTTTTACGGTCTTGTCGTTTTATACAGTGCAACCAAAATGACAACTGCTGGCGGAGATAGTTATTATTTTGTCAAACGGCAGATAGGAATGATGATTCTCGGTTTCAGCTTTTTAATGATCGTTTTGTTTATCGATTATCATCATATTGAGAAATACTCTTATTTTGTTTATTTCTTAGCGTTTATTCTCTTAGCAATGGTTATATTTTCAGGAAGAATAATTTATGGTGCTAAACGTTGGTTGATTATCGGTCCTTTTGAATTTCAACCTTCCGAATTTGCGAAAATAGCACTCATCATATTTTTAGCAGATTTTTTAAACAAAAATAGAGAAAAACTAGATTACTTTTTCTATTTTTTAGTGCCATTTTTCTATACTGGCATATTTATTTTAATGGTGTTTAAACAACCGGATTTGGGAACTTCATTGGTATACCTGGCAATCCTTATTATTATGTTATTTGTAGTAGGTGTCAAAATTAAATTCTTGGCAACCGTGTTTTTAGGTGCGGTATCTTCTATTCCGATTTTGTGGTTTTTTTTAAAAGAATACCAAAAAAATAGGATTATACTTTTTCTAAATCCCAACTTAGATCCTTTGGGTGGAGGATATAATGTCATACAATCGAGGATAGCCATTGGTTCGGGTGGACTTTTTGGAAAAGGTTTACTAGGCGGATTACAGAGCCAACTACATTTTCTGCCCGCACAGCATACCGATTTTATCTTTTCAGTAGTTGGAGAAGAGCTGGGTTTTCTGGGAACTCTTTTTTTGTTATGTCTATATACCATTATTCTATGGAGAGGAATAAAAATTGCCCGAGAAGCGAAAGATTTATTAGGCACTTTATTAGCTTCCGGAGCCGTAGCCTTTCTTCTTTTCCATATTTTGGTAAATATTGGGATGGCTATGGGCGTTTTACCTGCTACCGGATTACCTCTTCCTTTTTTAAGTTATGGCGGTACATTTATGATTTCCAATTTTATTTTAATCGGTCTTCTTCTAAATGTGGAAATACATAAAGTAAAATGGTAAATGGATTAATTAATCTGCCGATCTATCATTTCATTAATTTGCTGATAATTTTAGTTATTAGTGAAGGGGAAATTGGTTTTCGATAACAAACAAGAAAAACATAAGCAAGATATAGTAATAAAATAAAATTCAAAATCTGCTTAGAAATATTTTTCGAGAATTAATATGAAAATGAATGGGTGAATTTGAATCAAGAAAGGTTATCTTGCCTGCCTATTTTGTGAACTAACGAAATATAATGATTAAAATTTTGTATAATATAGTAAAAAGATTGATTATATCTGGAAATAGTAATACGGATAGAATCGGATGATAGAAAATTGAACAATTCATCTAAAGGAGAAAAATTTGAATTTAGAAAAAATATTATTTGAAAAAATATTGAACAAAGTACAAAAACCCGGCAGATATATTGGTAAAGAATTTAATGAAATAGTCAAAAAAGAAGGAAAAAAACATTCTATAATTAATATGGCCTTAGCTTTTCCTGATTTGTATGAAATCGGAATGAGTTATTTGGGCTTCAAAATACTTTATGAATTAATTAACCAACGTAAGGATGCCTTTTGCGAGCGAGTTTTTTCTCCTGCAGTTGACATGGAATCACTACTTAGAGAAAATAACCTACCCATATTTTCTTTGGAAACCTTTCGACCACTAAAGGAATTTAACATTGTTGGTTTTACCATACAACATGAGCTGTGCTTTACCAATATTTTAAATCTGCTTGAACTCGGAAACATTCCATTAAAATCTCAAGAAAGAAAAGAAAATGATCCTTTGATCATTGCCGGAGGACCGGGAGCCTTCAATCCTGAACCCTTATCTGATTTTATCGATTTATTTGTTATTGGAGAAGGTGAAGAAATTATCCATGAAATAATTGATGTATATAAAGCTTGGAAGGAAGAGAAAAAAAATAGAAAAAAACTTTTGGAAAGGCTTTCGCTTATAAAGGGTATTTATGTACCTTCCTATTATCAAGTCAATTATTTTAAAAATGGAACAATTCGATCTGTTGTTCCAAAAAAAGAAAAGTATCCGACGGTGATTCAAAAAAGAATAATTTCTGATTTTGATAAAGTATATTTCCCAGTATCTCCAATTGTGCCGAATATTGATGTGGTTCATGATAGAGTGACGTTGGAGATATTTCGAGGATGCACCCGGGGATGTCGTTTCTGTCAGGCGGGAATGTTGTATCGCCCGGTAAGAGAAAAATCAGTAGAAAAACTACTGGCTCTTGCGAAAGAATCCCTTCAGCATACAGGATACGAAGAAATTTCATTATCTTCTTTAAGCTCAAGCGATTTTAGTAAAATAGAAGAATTGATTACAAAATTAATTGATCGTTATATGAAACAGGGTGTTGGTATTTCATTACCTTCCTTGCGCATTGACACATTTTCTGTGGATTTAGCGCACCAGGTTCAAAGAGTAAGGAAATCCGGACTTACATTAGCACCAGAAGTAGGAACACAGAGATTAAGAAACGTGATTAATAAAAATGTGAAGGAAGAAGACCTTTATTTATCAATTAATGCAGCATTAAAAGCCGGTTGGAAAAAAATAAAATTATATTTTATGATAGGATTGCCTACCGAAACCCGAGAGGATATCGAAGGAATTGTGAAAATTGTGAATAAAGTTAATCGATTGGGAAAAGAAATTATTGGTAGAAAAATAAACATCAATGTTAGCGTAGCAGTTTTTGTCCCAAAAGCAAATACGCCATTTCAATGGGAATCCCAAGATGATGCAACTCTACTTTCAGAAAAATTAGATTATTTAAACGCTAGACTCAACAGAAAGAATATCGCGTATAGTTATTCTGATATTAACAGGAGTTTTTTAGAGGCAGTATTTGCGCGCGGTGATAGAAAACTGAATAATGTATTGCAAGTAGCGCACCAATTAGGTTGTAAATTTGATGAATGGAGAGAGAATTTTAATTTTGAATTATGGAAAAAAGCCTTTAATGATTGTGGAATTGAAATGGCATTTTATGCAAATCGTCGCAGGGAAGAAAATGAGATATTTCCATGGGAACATATATCTTGTGGGGTAAGAAAAGAATATATGTTGAGTGAAAAAAAGAAAGCACTATCTGGCGAGAAAACTTCAGATTGTCGATTAGATGCCTGTACCGGATGTGGAGCATGTTGAAGGTTTTCTGGTATCTGATTTACCAGTTAGTTGGTTAAATGCAAATAGCAAAAAATATAATTGTAAGATTTGGTTTTTTGATATTTATTATTAGTTCTAGTTGAAGGAAAAGTAAGGATTAATATAAAAAGCTGAAAAATTT
>CBFCZX010000004.1:0-24540 GCA_965602765.1 uncultured Atribacterota bacterium
TTATTAGTTCTAGTTGAAGGAAAAGTAAGGATTAATATAAAAAGCTGAAAAATTTTATAGCGTCTTAGGGTATGAGTTCTGTTTGTCAGCTTCTAAAAATTAATTTCACCATAAAGGTTTGTTGAACAACGAAGTAAAAAATAAATGAATTGATTAACTAATTGTTATTGAATAATAGGCTATCCATAAGAAGTGGATGAAAACGTGTGAAATAACTTCTACCGGTTAAGAAAAAAACCGAAAATTGTAAATTAAAGAATTGGTGAATTAGAAAATTAGTAAATTATCAAGAGGGATATTGTACCTATCAATTATAGAAAAACAATATATAATCAAATGAAAGGATAATAGATAAATTTGGAGCAAGTAGTAAGAGTTAAATATAGCAAAGAAGGATCAATTAAATATATTTCCCATTTAAATCTGGTACAGGTTTTTACCAGGGCATTAAGAAGGGCAAACATTCCTGTTCTTATTTCTTCGGGGTTTAATCCCAGATTTAGAATTTCTTTTGGTCCTCCACTGGCATTGGGAATTAGCAGTAGTTGTGAATTCTTTGATATTAGATTAACCAAAGAAACAAGCATTAAAGAATTAATTCAAGATTTAAATTGTGCATTGCCTTCTGGATTAAAAACTATTGATGCAAGAATAATAACATCATCAACTGATTCACTGGTGAAAGCTATTGACCAGTCTACTTATCTTGTTACATTGCAAACAAATGGACAAGATAAACAAATAGAAGGAAATATAACGAAAAGCATAGAAAAATTCTTAGATTTAAAGGAGATATGGATAGATAAACCTGGGAAAAAAAGGATTAAAAAGTTAAATATCAGACCTGCTATATTAGAAATAAAAATAGAAGAAATGGATATTCAGAATAAAAAGTTGGTAATAAAATTGACAATTAAAATGGGGAATGATGGAAATCTAAATCCTAATTATGTTATAAAGTCTTGGTTATTAGAAAACCGTTATATGTTTGAAGTTATGGATTTATCCAGGATTGGAATGTACGTTGCCAATAAGGAAGTCATGCAGAATAAAAAGATCTTATGAATTTTATTTCAATATGGCAGTGATCGTTTTTATCGATTTTATAAAATATTTTATTTTAAGCTATTCTTATCTGCAGTTCTACTTATTGATTGTTCCACAATAATGGACAATTTTTTCCCCTATATATATCATGTCAAATGAATTGCCTTTACTAAATATGTGATATGGGGTAATATAAAGAAAGATTTTGTTTTTTATCACGAAAGGGTAGTATTTGAAATGAAGTTTTAAAAATAAAAAAATACTTTTAAAATTTCTAAATAATTCACAGGAATGAAAAAAAGAGATACAATCAAGAAAGATTGGATTTAAATAGCTGAAAAAACATGGATTTCAAGAGAAAAATTAATCGCAAGAATACAAAAAATGAATTAATTAAGTTAAAGTTTAGTTGTGAAATTTCGTATTATTTTTTTTAAAAACCTCTTTTGACATGCACATAGTGAAAAAAATAAAAAGATTATCAATTGGTATTTTTTCAATGTTTATATAAACGATAAGGTTGAAAATATTACCAATAAAAATATATATTTTAGATTTAAATAGGAGTTTTTATGAATAAACGTGTCATCATTGATGTGGGTTTAACCGAGGAACGTATTGCCATTTTTGAAGACAATCGAATGGTTGAGATACACATTGAAAGAATAGAAGATGATAAAATTGTAGGAAATATATACAAAGGAAAAGTTATCAATGTTTTGCCTGGAATAGAAGCAGCATTTATTGATATCGGGATTGAAAAAAATGCTTTTCTTCATCTGGAAAAAACCAGCCAGGAAAAAGATGAGAAAGAAATTATTTCCAAAGAACAAATCGATTCTCTGCTATCCCTGGAAAATATTAAGAATAATCAGGAATTAATCGTACAGGTTGTTAAGGAAGCCATTATTCCAAAAGGAGCACGTGTAACAACCAATATTAGCCTTCCAGGAAGGTATTTAGTATTCATTCCCAACAGTTCAAATTTAGGAATTTCACATCGGATTGAAGATGAAAAAGAAAGGGAAAGATTAAAAAGGATTGTTCATTCCATAAAACCCAAGAATGTGGGTTTAATCATTCGCACTGCTGGTTGGGGCAAAGAAAAAGAGGATTTTTTAGCTGATTTGGATTTTTTAATGCGATTATGGAAAAAGATTAGTAGAAGAACAAAAAAAGCCAAAGCTCCAATGTTACTCCATGAGGACCTTTCCCTTACTTATCGTATTATTCGAGATTTATTTACAGAAGAAGTAGATGAAATTATCATAAATTCTAAATCAATTTATAAGAATATGTTGAAATTTTTACAGACTTTATCCCTTAATGAGTTAACTCCAAGGGCTTCACTTTATAATGGCGATAAACCTATCTTTGAGGAATATGGAATAGAAAAAGAAATTACAAAAGCCCTACAAAAAAAGATTTGGTTGAAGTGTGGTGGTTATTTGATTTTTGACCAGGCTGAAGCGCTTACGGTTGTTGATGTGAACACTGGAAAATTCGTAGGCAAAAAAGATATGCGAAAAACTATTTTAAAAACAAATCTTCAAGCTGCCGAAGAAATTGGTCTGCAGTTAAGATTGAGAGATATTGGTGGTATTATAATTATTGATTTTATCGATATGGATAATCAGGAAGATAAGGATAAATTATTAAAACAATTAGAAGAGAGTCTAAGAAGAGATAAAACAAAGACAAATATTATTCAAAATAGTGAGCTCGGTTTGGCTGAAATTACCAGGAAACGCTCAAGACGCGATTTAGAAAATGTTTTAAGAACTGCCTGTCCTTATTGCTCCGGTACCGGTCGGGTTCTTTCTGCTGAGACCGTCAGCAATATTGTCTTGCGAAAACTAAAAGAATTATGTCAAACTTCCCGGGCAGAAGCGGTATTATTGGCAGTTAATTCCAAGGTAGAAGAGATGCTTTCCGGTTCGAAAATGATGTTAATCAAGCAATTAGAAAAAGAAACGAAAAAAACAATATATATCATTCCGTCAAAAGATATCCATCTGGAAAGAATAGAAGTAGTTGCAGTCGGTAGAAAGAAAGAAGTCAAAAAAATTAAAAAGATGTATACTTGATAAAGCTAATCGTTAGTAAAAATACAAGTGGAAGCTAGAGATATATCAGCATATAGGAACAGTGGATAAATATTTGGTGGAAAAGAATTATAGTAAGGAAATTGCAAAAATACAACTTCCAGAATGAATGACCCTGTGGCTTGCCACAGGGTAAATTCTGAAGTATTATGATTTTGTGAGTAAAGGAGAAGTTCAAAAAGGATATCATTGTGCTTGGCAGATACATTATCACATAGTATTTCCGGTAAAGTATCGTAAGGCATTACTTGACAAAATGGTGATAAAGATAATAGAAGAGACAGCTAAGGGCATACAGGAACGGTATGCCATAGAGATGGAAGCTTTGGGAGTGGATAAAGATTATATTCATCTTCTCTCTAGTGCCCATCCCAAGATATCACCAGGGGAAATAGTGAGAATATTCAAAAGTATTACTGCAAGGGAGATATTCCGAAGGCATTCAGAGATCAAAAAAGAGTTATGGGGTGGAGAATTTTGGTCTGATGGATATTATGTTGCAACTATTGGCGAGAGAGGAAATTGGTCAAAAGTGGAAAACTATATACAAAAACAAGGTAAACCAAAGGAAGATTTGAGACAGATAAGACTGTTCTAATTTTTGATACCCTGCGGCTTGCCGCAGGGTCATTCATTATGAATTAGTGAATTAGTTAATTGATGAATGAATTAATTTGACATCATACTGAATATGTGATAGATTTTATAAGCATTGTTTTTGATCCGCACAGGTTGGGTTAATGAAAAGTTATTATCTGATAGATATGACTACCTACTCTGGCGAGTTTGAATTAGGAGGAAACCGGAATGCAAGCAGTTATTGCTACTGGCGGAAAACAGTACCTGGTAAAAGAAGGAGATATTATAAGGATTGAAAAATTAAAGATTGAAAAAGGGCAAAACGTGGAATTTGACCAAGTACTAATGGTAGACAAAGACGGAGAATATTTCGTTGGACGTCCCCTAGTGGAAAAAGCGAAAGTAACAGGGAAAATATTATCTCAAGACAAAGAAAAAAAAGTTATTGTATTTAAATACAAATCGAAAAAAAATTACAGAAAAAAAACCGGACATCGACAACCATATACTGAAATTTTGATTGAAAAAATTGAGTTATAATTTCTTTATTTTGAAGTATAAATCAAACTATAATAGCGTTTTAAAGGGTGAGGTGAAAAATTATGGCACATAAAAAGGGTCAAGGGTCAATTCGTAATGGTCGAGATAGTAATTCCAAAAGATTGGGAGTCAAACGCTTCGCAGGACAATTTGTTAAAGCAGGAAGTATTATTATCAGACAGCGGGGAACTAGAATTCTTCCCGGTGAAAATGTTGGTAGAGGGAAAGACGATACCTTATTTGCCTTAATAGAAGGATTTGTTGATTTCAGAAGAAAAGGAAAAGATCGTAAGGAAGTATGCGTATTCGCAGAAAGATCTTAATTGAAAAAAATTTTTCATGACCCTGAGTTTTAAAAACTCAGGGTTTTTTTGTATTATGGAAAAAAATAATTACAATATTATTATAAAATGAGAAAGTTTGCTTGTTATCCAGTTAGCTGATGAAGTAAATCAAAGAATATGATAAAAATCTATAACTTACATTAATGTATAACCGGTAAATTGGCAGATACACAAACTGATAAATTGGAGAGTGTCATGTTTTCAGATAGTGTGAAAATTGAAGTAAGGGCTGGAAAGGGTGGAAATGGAGTCGTTAGTTTTCGAAGAGAGAAATTCATTCCTAAAGGTGGTCCGAATGGGGGAGATGGAGGGAAAGGTGGGGATATTATTTTTGAAGCTGATAGTAGAATCGGAACATTAATTGATCTCTATAATCATCCGCATCAGAGAGCCAAAAATGGGGAAAATGGTGGTGGAAGCAATAAAACTGGAAAGGAAGGCGAAGATCTTATCATCAAAGTACCATTGGGAACAGTGATTTCAGAGGTCGATAGCGACGATATTTTAGCTGATCTGGTTGTTGAAAATCAAAAAGTAAAGATTGCACAAGGTGGCCAGGGAGGAAAAGGCAATTACCGATTTAAAAGTTCAATTAGGAGACGTCCAAGATTCGCCCAAAAAGGTGAACCAGGAGAAGTAAAAAAACTGGTTTTGATTTTAAAAATTATTGCTGATATTGGGTTGGTTGGTTTTCCCAATGTGGGAAAATCAACATTGTTATCTCGGATATCTTCTGCCAAACCTAAAATTGCCGATTATCCCTTCACTACTATTGATCCTAATTTAGGAGTGGTCAGAGTAGATGAATCTAAAAGTTTTGTTGTTGCAGATATTCCCGGATTGATTGAAGGTGCCCATCAAGGAACAGGATTAGGGGATAAATTTTTAAAACATATAGAGAGGACTAAAATCATTCTTCACGTTATCGATGCTTCTAAAATAAAAAAAATAAATCCATTAGTAGATTTAGAGGTTATTAATAGTGAACTAAAAAAGTTTAGTAAGAAACTTGTGAAAAAACCGATGGCGATTGCTATAAATAAATGCGATTTATTACTTTCAGAAAAAGATATCAAGGATCTCGAAAAAATATTTAAAGGAAAAGGTTATAAAAAAATCTATTTTATATCTGCATTATTAGGTAAGGGATTAAAAGAATTAATTTATGGGCTGTCTTCAATTATCGATGAAACCGTTGCAAATGAAAGAATGGATGAAAAGAAAACAGAACTCCAAAAGATAGCGATTTATCAATTTGAACCAAAGTTCAACATAAACAAAAATAATGATATATATGAAATTACAGGAAAAGAAATTGAAAAAATTGCTGCTATGACTGATTTCAACAACGAAGAAGCACTTGAATATTTTCAAAAGATAATTAAAAAAATGGGATTGAAAAAAGCTTTAATTAAAAAGGGAATTAGGGAAGGTGAACTGGTAAAAATTAAAGAAAAGTCCTTTTACTTTTTCTATTAAATAAGGTATAATTTTAACATTAAATTATCAATTATAGATATCTCTTATAGCTGTGGTGCAGCGGTTAAAAAAAGAGCACTAAGGAGCATATTACCAGCATAGGTGTAAATTTGGAGAAAAACTGAATTTCATATTTAGTAAAAGCATAAATAAAAGACTATGATTATAATTCGAAAACAAATTTATTATCTACTAAATATTTTTTCTCCTAAAGAACAGGTATACAGGATGGCTTTGCTTTTTAAAAAGCTTCAGAAGTTTTAAATTGATTAACAGGCAGTTAAAAAAGAAGAATGATTTTAAGTATAAAAGACAGAATAATCCTAAAGATTACGAAATGAATAAAAGTACCATAAAGATACTTAATGGTACTCGAGTAATCAAGTTACAAATGGAATACTTTAAAACTGACATAGATACAAAAATAATACTATTGCTATTCCTTTTAAAACAATAGGTGATTTAGGAGAATATAGTTATTTGAAACAAAGGTAAATGAATGATTATAAAAATCAATAACCTATTAAGGAAAAATATTTTAAAAGAAAAAAGATTTGCTGATTTGGTAAATGTTTTCATTATAATACTGCTGGTCTTAGGCAGTTTTTTTTATATTTCTTGTCCTATATTTGCTTCAGAAGATCAATCTCCATTAAACGTGGGAATTTGTTTTTTTGCAAACCAAACAGGGAATGTAGATTTGGATTGGTTTAGTATCAGATTAACAGATAGACTAATCAATAATTTTTCCATTTATGATTCACTCAGTATAGTATCGAGATATGATTTAAATGGATTCTATCAAGAAATCGATAAACTTCCCGGTCAGTTAGAGTTGAAAAAATCTCAGCTGATTCTGTTCAATGAAGTCTTTGGCAGTGAATTTATTTTTTTTGGTAGTTTTTTTTATTCTTCTCCAACAAAAATTAATTTAGCTTTAAAAAAATATGATTCATCTTCCGGACAAATTACTGCTTTTAGGGATTTTTCTGAAGACGCAGCCAATATCATTAATTTTGAAAATATTTTAAGCACTTTTATACTTAATGAACTTAATATAGAATTTACCGAAAGAGATGAACTATTCAGTAAACAGCTGCCCACAAATTCTGTAGAAGCGTTAACCAATTATTATCGTTCTCTTGATTATAAAGATCGGGCAATACGTGAATATAAAGGAGTAGATTTTCCCAGCAAAGAATTATGGGCAAAGGCAATAGAATATGGAGAAAAAGCTGTAACAGATGATCCTGAATATGCAGACGCTTATTTTCTACTTGCGGAGATTTATAATAAAACCCGATGGACAATCAGGGAAGCAGATAGTTTAAATCGGTTTATTGAACTGGTTGAAAATCAAAAGCTGGAAAGTAAAGATATTTATGAAAAAGCAAGCCAGGCTTATTTTAGGTTAGGCTATTCATTTTATGCTAAAAAAGATTTTGAAAAAGCCATTGAATATTTTAATTCATCCATTAAATATAATCCCGATTTACTGGAACCTCATCTCTATCTGGCTCAATTGTATTATGATATTGGAGAAATAGGATTATCTATAGATGAAAGCGAAAATGTTTTAAGAATTGATCCTGAAAACAAGGATATTTCCTGGCTTATTAAGAAAAGCGAACAATCTCAGAAGTTTGGTCGTGATGCTTATGAGTATTACGAGAAAGGCTATCGAGCCTACAAAGAAGAAAATTTCACAGAGGCAATTGAAAATTTTAAACAATCAATTTCCTTGAATGTTGATTTTAAGGAATCTCATTATTATTTGGCTTTAGTCTTCTACAAATTAGCAGATTTCGACCAGTCTATTGAACAATGGAAAAAAACCATTGAATTGGATCCGTTTGATAATTCAGCTAAACATTTTTTAAACAGGAGTCTGGAGGAAAAAGAATTTGGCAGGGAAACCTTAAAATATTTCAATGCCGGTTATGATTATTATCTAAACGGGGAATATGAAAAAGCCATTGAAGCATTTAGTCAATCTTTGGAAATGAATAATGAATTTGAAAGAGCTCGAAAATTTCTTTCCCGTTCCTATTATCAATTAAATCAGATGGACAAATATCGGGAAGAAAGAATAAAAGTGACGGATACAGCTAATACCAAAGAGGAGAAAGCCGAAGAATATTATAAACTTGGATATGAATTTTATACTTTAAACAATTACGAAGTTTCCATAGAAGAATTAAATAAAGCTCTCGATTTAATACCAGATTATCCTGCAGCTCGATACTTGTTAGGGGAAATATTTTTCAAACAGGAAAATTATTATGCCGCTCGTGTGGAATATGACAAGGTAGTCAATGATTTAAACATAAATGAATATACCGACGCAGCTCTAAATGGAAGTGGATGGTCATATTATTCATTAGAAGACTACCCTTTGGCAATAGAAAGATTTTCACAGTTAATTAACGACTTTCCTGAAAGCAATTTTATCATACAAGCAAAATATAAATTGGGGCAATCATATTTTCTAAATAAAGAATATTCTAAGGTGGTAGAAGCTTACAGTGATTTTATCAATTCTTATCCTGAATTTAAAGAGACTGAAACCCAGGAAATATATTATTTATTAGGACAAGCATATCTTTGGATTTCAGAATATGCGGAAGCAGAGAACATTTTCAAAGAACTAATCCAACTATATCCAGAATTTGAATTACTATCTCAGGTCAAATATTACCAGGGACTGAGTTTATTTAGACAAAAAAAATATGATGAAACTATCGATTATTTAGAAGAACTTATTACCCATGAGGACATAACGACTGAGCAAAAAACTGAAATACAGTATCTGCTGGCGCGAAGCTATTTAAACTCAGGAGATTTTAATGAATCTATCAGGAATTTGGAAAATTTAAGTAAAACAATAGAGGATGATTCCTTGTTGGAGAGAATCAGCTTTGATTTAGGATTAGCATATTCTTCGCAGGGAGATAATGAAAGAGCTGTTTTAGAATTTCAGGAATTCATCGAAACATATTCCCAAAGTGACCTAATAGAATCGGCTCGTTATGAGTTAGCAAAAAATCTGTTTGATTTAAAAAAATATCAACTGGTCATTTCTGAATTGGAAGGAATTTCTTCTATGGAAGCTTTATATCTAATCGGAAAATCAGCTGAAGAGTTAGGAGATAAAGAAAAAGAAATCTTTGCTTTCGATGAATTACGAAAAAGATATCCCGAAAGTGAATTAGCACAAGAAGCATACTTCAAATTAGGGATAGAATATTATGATAATAAGAACTATCAGAAAGCTATATCGGAATTCAATCAGATTGTTCAACAATATCCTGATTCTCCTTTTATGATGGAAAGTTATTTCTGGATTGGTTGGGCCTATTTTAAATTGACAGATTATTCAAAATCCAATGATTATTTTAATAAATTAACCATTGAGAATGTAGATTCTGATTTAGCACAAAGATCACAATTCATGTTCGCAGAAACATATTATAATATGAAAGAATTTTCATTGGCGCGTGAAGAATATAGAAAATATATACAAGAATATCCTCAATCAGATGTGGCAATTAATGCCCAATATGCCATTGCATGGACTTACCTGGAAAGCAATGAAATAAAATCTTCTATAGCAGAATTCGAAAAGATTATCGATCTATATCCTGCCAGTGATTATGTCGAAGAATCAAGATTCCAAATTGCCAAAGGAAAACTGATTTCGGGTGAAATAGAAAATGCAGAAAAGGAACTGCATATTTTTATCGATAAATATCCAGAAAGCTTTTATACGCCAGAGGCTTTTTACTTAATAACTCAGACGTATTTAAAAGAGGAAAGATGGATGGATAATATAATTTGGTCTGAAAGATCAATTCGGGACACTATTAATAGTCCCTATTTATCTGAAATATTGTACGGACTCTGTTTTTCTTATTTTAAGAAAAATGAGTATGAAAGAACCATTAAAATAGGAGAAATTTATATAGAAAAATACCCGGAAAAACAATTTGTGGATGATGTCATTTATATCATGGGAATATGTTGGGAGCAATTAGAAAATTCAGAAAAAGCTATTTCTAGTTATCAGGAATTGTTGGAAAAATATCCTGAAAGTATTTATGCAAAAAAGACTGAAGAGAGATTGCAAATCCTGAAATCCAAAGAGTAGATAGGTAGTAAATAAATTAGATTACCAGGGAATTTATATGAAATTATTTAAAACGATTATATAAATAAAATATCTATTATGTGAGCCTAATTTCATGACTTTATTAAAATAAAATAATAAAGTAGTAGTCAACAAAATGGTTAGACTGATTTATTTTTAAAAACTACATTAAGGATAAAAAAATAGTCAATCCTAAATTGACAAGCGTATAAGAATTCACAAAGGGGGAAGAAGTTCAAAATGTTTGGAATAGAAGTTTTCGAAAAAGGCGGGGTTTTAATGTATCCCATCTTTTTAAGTTCTCTGGTGGCAATCACCATTTTTTTTGAAAGGATGTTCTATTTAAAAAGTATTAAAACCAAGAGTAAAAAGTTTGTGCTCAGATTAAAAAATTTAATCAAAAAAGGAAGCATCAATCTAGCAATTTCAGCATGTCGAAAGAGTCCTACGCCCATATCTCAAATTATGCTTGCCGGATTGATGAAGTATGGTCAATCCCGTAAAGAAATTAAAGAAGCAATTGAAGATAGTGCGAATCAGGAAATTCCCATTCTGGAAAAGCGTCTTTCTACATTAGCAACTATTGGAAACATAACTCCTTTATTGGGGCTTTTGGGAACTGTTTTTGGTATGATAAAAGCGTTTAATGTTATAGCAATAATGGGTGTCGGAAAACCGGAAGCACTGGCAGGCGGCATTTCGGAAGCATTATTGACCACAGCCTTTGGTTTGTCCATTGCCATACCTACTATTGTTATTTATAATTATCTGAGTAATCGGGTTGATCAAATAATTAGAGAGATGGAGATGAGTTGTGTGGATCTCCTTGATTTACTTACCGGTGAGGAAATAGGAAAAGAAAACAATACTTTCGACTCTAGAAATCAGGGTGGTGAACTAAATTATGAAATTCCCTCATCCGAATAAAAAGAGTGCCAGTTTTGACCTGACCCCTTTAATTGATGTCGTTTTTCTTTTGTTGATTTTTTTTATGCTAACAACTACTTTTGTCAACCTGGAAAACAGGGTAAAGGTAAATTTACCGTCCGGAGATTTTACTGCTGCCGAACCTTCGGAAAATATTACTGTGACCATTACTGAAAATAATACAATTTATCTTAACGGTAAATTAATTGATCCCTTAAAGCTAACGGGTGAGGTAAGCATTGAATTAGAAAAAATGCCGGATAATACAGTAGTATTGGAAGCAGATAAAGGCGTGTTACATGGCAAAGTCATTCGAGTAATGGATTTAATCAAAAAAGGTGGCGGAGATAAAATAGCTATTGCAACACAACCTTCGGAGAATTAGCCGATAGTTAATGGTGAATAGTCTTCAGTTAAGATATGGGAAATAAAAGCTGAAAAAATAAGAAAAAAATTTAAATTCAAAAATGTAAAAATAACCTAATTTTCCAATTTCTTGGTAGGTGAATCAGTAAATTAAATAAGTTTATACTAAAGATGCGGAAGAGTTGCGGGAAAATATAAACACTCCCATCATTATAAGCTAGACACTTCATCTGTCTATTAGCATGTAAAAAATTTGAAAATAAGATTGATAATAAAGATAAGCTCTAAGTTTGTCTATAGCAGAAAGATAGAAAATAATCTAGATTAGTTAAGGGATTAAAATAAATTTAAGTTGCTTTACATAATGCCTAAATTAAAGGATTCAATTATGCCTAAATATAATTATAGAAAAAAACGTTCAATACAGAGAAAAAAAAGCTATTTAGGAAGATCTTTTTTAATTTCGATTATTTTAAATATTTTAATATTGTTTGCATTCGGAAATATCATTGCTTTCGACTTTAAGGAAATGCTGCCCAAGGAAGAAGTTATTTTAGTAAGTCTGGTTGAAATTCCTGCTCCCCAAAAACCGATAACAAAAAAACCGGAAATCATCGAAAAAACACCGGTTGCTCAATTAGAAGTGAAACCAAAAGCAGCGCCGGTATCTCCAGCTCCTCCCAAGATTCAGGAAAAAGTAACACAAACCAAAGTAGTAAAAAAAGAAGAAATATCAGAAGGAATACCCAAAGTTGAAGTAAAAACTCCGGAAGTTGAAACTATTGCCGAGAAAATATCCCCTCCGGTAGAGGCAAAAGAAACCTTGGGTGAAGATATCAGTATTTCAACTGAATTTTTCAAACAATCCATTGTTAGCAGAGAAGAAGTGAAGGGAGAAGTATTTGAACCAGGAGAATCACAAATAAAAGTAAATTTGGGCAAAAAAGAAGAAGAGAACATTGAAGCAACTTATGGTACAGTGGTTAACCCGGGTGAAATTACCACCTTGCCGGAAGTAAAAGAAAAAGAATCTCCCTTTGGTAGTAGGCCATTAGCTATTATGATAGAAAATTCTGAAGGTTCAAGACCTCAAACCGGGCTAGATAAAGCACATATTGTTTACGAAGTATTAGCAGAAGGTGGCATTACAAGATTTTTAGCAATTTATTCTGATCAGGAGAGTGAAACCGTCGGTCCCATTAGAAGCGCAAGACCTTATTTTGTAAGTAAATCATTGGAACACCAGGCAATATATGTTCATGTTGGGGGTAGCGAAGAAGCATATAGTTTTATTAAAGAAGAAAAAATTGATGATATTAATGAATTCATTGATTTTCAACCTTTCTGGAGAACGAAAGACCGTAATCCTCCACATAATTTATATACTTCAACGATAAAATTAAGAAGCGAAGCGAATAAATTGGGTTATATTGAAATGATAAAAAAAGAAGATTATCAATTTGAAACTGACCGAAGCGAAATTCTAAAAGGCCAAGCTGTTAATAAAATTACCATTCCTTATAATAGTGTATACGCGGTCACGTATACCTATGATTCAGAAACGATGAAATATTACAGGTTTATGAACAATGAAAAACATATAGATGCCGAGTCTAAAGACCAAATTGCTGTTGATAATATTATTATTCAGTTTGTTCCAACAAAAGTAATTGACGAAGAAGGAAGACTTTCTATGGATTTTATTGGAGAAGGAAGAGGATTATTGTTTTTCAAGGGTGGTTCGGAAGAAATTATTTGGAAAAAAGAAGAGATGAAATCCAGAACTGTATTTTATTACCAACAAGGTGATAGAGTTGCTTTAGCTCCAGGAAATATATGGTTGCAAATTGTACCTACCGACATAGAAATAGAATATTAAAATGAAAAAATTAGAGAATGATTTAGAATTATTTTTAGATTATCTATCAGTAGAGCGCGGATTAGCAATAAATACCATCGCAGCCTATCGTTATGATTTGGTAAAATATATAAATTATCTCAAAAATAATGATATCTACTCTTTTGATATGGCCAACAAGGAAAGGATAGGTAATTACCTTTTATATTTAAAAAAGCTACATTTAAATATTAATTCAATCTCAAGAAATTTAGTATCCCTAAAGATGTTATATCGGTTTTTACAAGCTGAGGAGCTAGTAAAAGAGGATATCAGTAGCTTAATTGAGTTTCCCAGAGTAAGTAAAAAATTACCTCATGTGCTAAATCTAAAAGACATCAATCTTTTATTAAATGAAGATAATTTTAAAGGAAAGTTAGGATTAAGAGATAAGGCGATATTGGAATTACTTTATGCAACAGGTTTAAGGGTTTCGGAAATTGTAAATTTAGAAATAGCGAATATTAACATTGAAAATAAGATGTTAAGATGTTTGGGAAAAGGCTCTAAAGAACGATTGATACCTTTTGGAAAACATGCCGGTCGAGCTTTAGAGATATATATAAAAAGAATTAGACCCCAACTATTCAGGGGATTTGCGCAAAATATATTATTTTTAAACAGCAGAGGAAAAAAATTTACTCGTCAGGGGATATTTTATCTAATGGGAGAATATGCAAAAAAATCTGGAATTGATAAAAAAATAACACCGCACACATTAAGACACACATTGGCAACTCACCTTATAGAAAATGGTGCTGACTTGAGGTCTGTTCAGGAAATATTGGGGCATTCCAATATTGCCACAACGCAAATTTATACTCATGTGAGTAGAAAATGGGTAAAAGAAGAATACTATAAAGCATTTCCAAGGGTATAAACAATCTAATCATTGATTAATAGTAAAAGCCGTTAGTGAAGATGTGGGTAGGAATTAATGTTTATCGCACAAAAATATAGTTTTTATGACATGTGCAGTAAATAAAATACGAAAATATTTCAGAAAAAAAATTAAAAATATGGGTTTCAATATAAATATTTCCGGGATAAAGGTAAAAAAACATTTGAGGATAAAATTCAAGAAATAAAGCATGCAAGAATCTGAAATAACTCACATCCCAAGGATGCTTGTCTTGTCTCCTTATTGAGATAAATATTATAGCACTGTACACCTAATAACTAACAGAAAAATGAAAGAAAGTGAATTATGGAATTAGTTCATTAGAATTCCTATGATACTTTTCTAATTATATGCATGCGAAAAATATGGATTAATGAAACATTGAATGGGAAATTAGAAGTCATTTGATTATTTAGCAGGTAACTAAAAAAATTATGCAATGAGCGATATGAAAAAGATACAAAATTAAGGGAGAAGGATCTCATGATATCACTAATGGAAAAAATTATCGAAAGTGTTTCTTTTATAAACAGTAAGATAAGTATAACACCTAAAATTGCAATTATATTGGGAACTGGTTTGGGAAGATTAGCAGATGACTTACAAGAAAAAGAGATAATACCTTATAATAATATTCCTCATTTTCCCATATCTACTGTAAAAGGACATTCTGGAAATTTAGTATTTGGAAAATTAAAAAATAAAAATATAGTAGCCATGCAGGGGAGATTTCACCAATATGAAGGTTACAGCTTGGATGAAGTCACATTTCCCATTCGAGTGATGAAAAAATTAGGATCTAATATCATTATTATTTCTAATGCAGCAGGGGGTATGAACCGATTCTTTAAAAAGGGAGATTTGATGATTATCCACGATCATATAAGTTTATTTGTCAATAATCCTTTGATAGGACCTAATGATGAAGAATTAGGGTCAAGATTTCCAGATATGTCTCAAGCGTATCATCGAAAATTAATTGATTTAGCCGAAGAAGCAGGTTTAGAGGAAAGGATTAAATTACATCAGGGAATTTATGTTGGCGTGACCGGACCTACCCTAGAAACACCTGCAGAGTATCGATTTTTAATTTCGACAGGAGCAGATGCGGTTGGCATGTCAACTATTCCAGAAGTTATTGTAGCAAATCATATGGGAATGAAGGTACTAGGAATCTCTTGTATTACTGACTTAGCTGTAGACGGTGTCATCAAAAAAACCAGTTTAGATGAAATATTAAAAACTGCATCAGATGCCGAACCAAAAATGACCAAAATCGTTAAAAAGGTTGTAGAAAAAATTGTTGATTAATGGTATAAAAATAGCCATGCTTTCTGCCTTACCCATTTCAGAATTGAGAGGGGCTATACCAATTGCCTTAACCGTATATCAAATGCCTATTGTTCCTGCTTACCTTTTAGCATTATTAGGTAATATTGTCCCGGTTGTTTTTTTATTACTTTATTTAGGTCCTTTTTCTGATTATTTACGAAGATGGCATTTGTTTGATTTATTTTTTTCTTGGCTTTTTAAAAGAACTAAAAGACATGAAGAAAGATATGAAAAATATGGTGCTTTATTCCTATTGTTTTTTGTTGCTATCCCCTTGCCGGTTACTGGAGCTTGGACGGGTTGTGTTGCTGCTCTTATTTTTGGAATTCGATTCAAATATGCTTTTTTGAGTATCACGGGAGGCATCATGATAGCTGGTTTGATTGTATCTCTTACAAGTTTAGGGATTATCAGTATTTTTTAAAATCCCTATAGTTTGTCGTTAGTAAAAAGTCATTAGTTAAGATTTAGGCTGAAAAAGTAGGAAGAATTGCTAGTTTTTAGTTGGTAAAATTAAAAAAGTGCGGATATAGCCGAGGGTTTTGGTTTTCAATTTTCAGTACAAGAAAATACAAAAAAATAACATTTTAAATTACAAACTAAAACTGAACGTAATGAGCACAAACAAAAAAAGAAAATATGGAATGGGAAATATATTATTTACAACGTAAAATAAATATCATACCTGTCTGTAAACTAGTCAGGTTGCAAACAGATGCGAATATTATTTCTACTGTATAAGACAAATAGACAAAAAAACAGAGTTCTAATAATGAATTGCTTAAATATAATGCAATTGAAGAATAATGGGGCGATATATGAAAACAATTGAATGGAAAAATGGGAAAGTTGTATTAATTGACCAGAGAAAACTTCCTACGAAATTTGAACTGGTTGAATGTTTCACTTGCTCTGATGTTGTTGAGGCAATAAAAAAGATGAAAATTAGAGGAGCTCCAGCCATTGGAGTAGCTGCTTCATTCGGTATGTCTTTAGCTGCTTTTCGTTCTGATGCTACTAGATTCGAAGATTTTTTAAAAGACATGGAGACGGCAAAAAATTCTCTTGCAGCTTCTCGTCCAACTGCTGTCAATCTAACTTGGGCGCTGAATAGAATCATGAATATCATTTGTATTAAAAATAGTATGGATTTAAATCGAATAAAAGCAAGTATTTTAAAAGAAGCTCAAAACATTGCCCGGGAAGATATTGAAATTAATAAGACTATAGGAAAATATGGTGCTTCTTTCATAAAAGACGGAGATAATATTTTGACGCATTGCAATGCCGGAGCTTTAGCAACTGCAGGTTTTGGAACAGCACTGGGAGTCATCAGGTCAGCATATTATGACGGTAAGAAAATCCATGTTTTCGTTGATGAGACAAGACCATTTTTACAAGGTGCTAGATTAACTGCATGGGAATTAATGCTGGAAAAAATTCCATTTACTCTGATTACGGATAGTATGGCAGGATTTATAATGTCAAAAAATAAAATAGATTTGATTGTTGTAGGAGCAGATCGAATTGCTGCGAACGGTGACATTGCTAATAAGATTGGTACTTATTCCCTTTCAATATTAGCTAAGGAAAATAATATTCCTTTTTATGTTGCAGCACCTATGTCTACTATAGATGTATCTCTAAAGTATGGAAATGAAATACCTATTGAAGAGAGACCTTCTGTAGAAATTACCCATTTTTTGGGTAATCCGGTTGCACCAAAAGGAACAAAAACATATAATCCTGCATTCGATATCACTTCAAATCGTCATGTAACAGCGATTATTACTGAAAAAGGTATCATTAGAAAACCTTATAAAAAAAATATTAAGGAACTATTTAGTACTTAACATCCGATATTAACAAGAGAAGGGCGAGTGAAGAAAATTATAAATTTAAATGATTTTTTAATCATAGCTACTATCTGATTCCCTGGTTAAAACTACAAAATAGAGGATAACAGGAACAAGCAATGCTGGCGTATAGAATTAACACGGAAAAAATTGCAGTGAAGAAGGAATGAAATACAATTCAGGTAACTAATTAGATTAGCATTTTAAAAATATAGAATTAAGTTAAGAGAATTAATAGATAAAAAATCGGAAATCGTTACTGATTAATTCTTTTTTGCATTTTTAAATAAATATAAAAATAGGAGGAACGCAATTGGATTCATATAGGCTTGTTATCAACGGAGGGAAAAAATTAGAAGGAAAAGTAAAAATTAGTGGTGCAAAAAATTCCGCACTCTCTATCATGGCTGCTGCTTTATTGACAAAAGATGCTTGTATTTTAAAAAATATTCCGCGTTTAAGCGATGTTGAAATAATGATGAAAGTTATCAGAAAATTAGGAGTTAAAATAGAATGGTCAGGAAATGACTCACTTTACATTAATCCGGATGGTTTTGACAACTATGAAGCACCATATGAATTAGTAAAAATGATGAGAGCTTCCTTCTTGGTAATGGGTCCATTATTGGCAAGATTGAAGAAGGCAAAAATATCATTGCCTGGAGGGTGTGCAATAGGAGCTCGTCCAGTTGATTTTCATATCAAAGGATTCAAAGCAATGGGTGCGAAAGTAGAAGTGGAAAAAGGTTACATAAAAGCTGAAGCAGAAGAATTGAAAGGAAATGATATATATCTCGATTTTCCAAGTTTGGGAGCAACTGAAAATATAATGATGGCTGCATCCCTTGCAAAAGGAATTACAACGATCGAAAATGCCGCCAAAGATCCCGAAATTGCAGAATTGGGCAATTATTTAATAAAAATGGGGGCCAATATAAAAGGATTAGGCACCGACCTAATTAAAATAAAAGGGGTTAAAAGCTTAAAAGGCACTAATTACAAAGTTATTCCTGATCGTATCGAAGCAGGAACTTATATGATTGCTGCAGCAATGACCAGAGGGGAAGTACTAGTAGATGATATTAATGTTGATTTGTTGAAACCTCTCATTGTAAAATTAGAAAAAGCAGGAGTAAAAATTATAAAACATAAAAATTCGTTAAAAGTAATCGGTCCAGAAAGAGTTGATGCAGTTGATATCAAAACATTGCCTTTTCCAGGTTTTCCTACCGATCTACAACCTCAAATAATGGCATTTTCTTGTATTGCCAACGGCGCCAGTGTTATTGCTGAAACCGTATTCGAGAACAGGTTTACTCATATTGGAGATTTAAGAAGAATGGGCGCCGATATAAAAGTTGAGGGACACAGTGCGATTATTAAAGGAGTGGAAAAATTAAGCGCAGCTCCGGTAATGGCATCCGATTTAAGAGGAGGAGCTGCTTTAGTGTTAGCAGGTCTTGTTGCAGAAGGAACGACAGAATTAAGCCGTGTTTATCATATTGATAGAGGATATATGAAACTTGAAGAGAAATTAAGCGCTATGGGAGCAGATATCAAACGTATACAGGAATGAAAGATTTGTAGAATAATAGGATAATATTTATCATTAAAAATAGCAAAAGTGTAGAGATATAGTATTAGCGGGTAATCAAAGGGAAAGCGTTCCAAGTTTTTATTTTGAATTATAAATTATGGAAGTTGCAAGATAAAATAATGAATATAAAATCAGTGTATGATTCCAATTAACAAATTAGAAAATTAGGTAATTACTAAATGAAATTATGGGTTATTGGTGATATTAAAAAATGCATCAAATAAATTGTCGTCAACAAGCCAAATTGCTCATTTAAAGAGGAGAGGAGTTAACAATATGCTCGGAATGGAAAGAAGTCTAGGTATAGATCTGGGAACTGTTAGTGTTTTAATTTTTCAAAAAGGAAAAGGAGTAGTGCTTCAAGAGCCATCAGTAGTATCAATAATAAAAGATACCGGCAAGATATTAGCAGTAGGAGAAGAAGCAAAAAATATGATAGGTAAAACACCAGGAAATATTATTGCTATCCAACCAATGAAAAGCGGTGTTATTGCAAATTATGAAATAACTGAAAAAATGTTGAGTTATTTTATAAAGAAAGTTTGTGGAAATAGTAAAATGTTCCGTCCACAGGTAGTTATTTGTGTTCCTTCGGGAGGAACAGAAGTTGAGAAAAGAGCTGCATTAGAAGCAGCAATGCAGGCAGGAGCTAGAAAGGCTTATTTAGTAGAAGAACCAATGGCTGCTGCAATCGGTGCCGGTTTAGAGATAAGTGAGCCTTATGGAAATATGATTATTGATATTGGAGGCGGAACTTCAGATATAGCTGTGATTTCTTTAGGAGGAATCGTGGTAAGCGAATCATTAAGAGTAGCCGGTAATAATTTTGACGAGAATATTATCAAACATATTAAATCCAAATACAAACTAATGATTGGAGAAAAAACTGCAGAAAACCTTAAAATCGAAGTAGGAGCTGCCATTGAATTAGAAGATGAACTAACAACAGAAATAAGAGGGAGAGACTTAGTTACCGGTCTACCAAAAACAATTTCTGTCGGTTCTAATGAACTTTTAAAAGCGTTAGCACCTTCGTTAAAAGTGATTGTTGAGGGAGTTAAAACTGTATTAGAAAGAACACCTCCGGAATTAGCGGCAGATATAGCCGATAAAGGAATTGTTCTTGCCGGTGGTGGTGCATTGCTTAGAAATTTTGATAAATTGTTAACTGAAATTACCGGAATTCCTGTCTATTTAGCGGAAGATCCTGTTTTTTGTGTTGCATTGGGTGCCGGTAAGGTTTTAGATAATATTCATATGTTAAAGAGCGGATTAATTAGTACATATAAATGATTTTTAGTTGTTAATTCGTTTCTTATTAATCTCAGGTTTAGCGATTCATTGAATATCGAATCAGTAAAGTAAAAATATATATAAAAAAAATAATTAAATAATGAGGTAAATAACATTAGATCGTTAAAAATATTCAAGATTAAATTTTTTCTTATACTTATAATTCTGTTCATAATAAATGCAAATGTTGCTATTTCCAATGAGTCATTCATGTTCGTATCTGATATAAAATCCGGCATGAAAGGTTTTGGGAAAACTGTTTTTCACGGAATAAAAGTTGAAAAGTTTAACGTAGAAATCATTGATATTATTTCCGGAGATCATAACATTGGAGAATTCATTCTGGCTAAACTAAACGGAAAACAACTTGAGGAGGTTGGGGGAATTTCTGCGGGCATGAGCGGAAGCCCGGTTTATATTAAAGATAAATTAATTGGTGCCATTTCTTATACATGGGAATTAAGTGAGCATAATCTTTGTTTAATTACACCGATTGAAGAAATGTTATCATTGCTTGATTTTCCATATGCCTCCAACGGTTCTAATGCCAGGGAATTCAGTACATACTTTATTCATGATATTGAGAAAAGTATCAATGGTAATATGTTAGCAAAGTATGGAAAATTATGGAAAAATCCTTTTCAATACAATGATGGTCAAAACACAAAAAGTGGTCATTATTTTCTTTCGACTGCTACTCCGATTACAGTGACTGGATTAACTGGAAGATCATTTGACAATTTTAATACGACAATGAAGAAATTTAACCTTAGAGCTGTTCAAGGATTCAATGGATTGTACCAGGATAAAATTCAAGATGTCGGGGAAAGTCCTTACAATAAAGTAGAACCAGGTTCAGCTATCAGTATTCAGCTTACCCGGGGTGATGTGAATATTAGTTCTATCGGCACTGTAACTTATCGTCAGGGTAATAGGCTGTTAGCATTAGGTCATCCTTTTCTCCGGAAAGGAAAATCAGATTACTTTCTTTCATCGGTATATATCTACCATAGCCTACCTAATATGGTGATGCCTTTTAAAATTGGAACTCCTTTGAATTTGATCGGACATGTTTCACAGGATCGTGAAGCAGGGATAGTTGGTGTTTTAAATAGTTATCCTCAAATTATTCCTTTAAAAATAGATGTAGAAAATCTTGATTCAGGTGTAAATTATCAAATGGGGATTCAGTTGGTTGATGATAACTTTTTACTAGAGCCATTTATGTCTAATTTTATTGTACAGGCGATTGATAATGCTTTGGATAGTGTTGGGAAAGGAAGTGCTCAAGTTGAAATAGAAATTAATGGAATAAATGAAAACCATAAAATATTCAGAAAAAATATGTATTGCAGCATAAATGATATTGCCTTAGAAACCGTTGTGGAAATACCTGAAATCGTAGAATTAATAACCAATAATTATTTTGAAAAAATAAATTTGACCAGAATAAATATTCATATTGGTATAACGAACGCCTTAAAATGTGGTAGAATCGAAGAAGTAAATTTAAATAAAAAACTCGTTAAACCAGGTAGTACATTTGAAGCAAATGTAAAAATAAGAACTTTCCGTGGAGGTGTGATTGACCAGAAAATTACCTTTCAAATTCCTTCTTCAATATCCGAAGGGGAAGCAGTATTGATTGTTAAAGGCGGAGGAATGGCAGATCAATTTTATGAAGAAGATGACAAATATTATCAAGAAAAAAAATACCATAATTTAAAAGAAGCAATTGCAAATATAACAGAAAGACCATTTAATAGTGAGATTGTAGCAGAAATTATTCTTTATAATAATGACATTTTATTTAGTGAATCTAGAAGCTCTTCTGATTTTAATGACAATGAAAATAAGAATTCGTACATTAAAAGGGTCGATACGGAAATGGTTATTGAAGGTTATATAGAAATACCGTTTACGATCAGCCGTTAGCTGAGATGTGGTAATTTTGTTAACGGATTTGCTCGTTTGTTGTTTATAGCTTAAATTTGTTGAGCTCCATTTTATAAGACATGCGGATAGTTTAGACATGAAAGAAGTGTAAGAAAAATCTCAATAAAACCATAATTATATAATTGGAAGGGGAAAGATGAGGATTGCAGCTTTAATTGCAGCAGCAGGTTTAGGCAAAAGAATGAATTCTAAAATCGGAAAATCCTTTATTCCTATTTTTGGAAAACCAATTTTAGCTTATACACTTGAAAAATTTGAAAAATGTGAATTAATTGATAAAATTTATTTAGTCGTTAATTGTAAGGATAAAGAATACGTCTGGAAAGACATCATTTTAAAATATCATTTGCGCAAAGTCCAGGAATTAATTATTGGTGGTGATACCAGACAGAAATCTGTTTTTAATGGTTTAAAATCGGTTAATATTGAAACAGATATAGTCGTTATTCATGATGGCGCTAGACCTTTGGTTAGTGAGTTAATTATTAAGGAATCCATTCTAATTGCCGAAAAATATGGTGCAGCCGTTTCGGCTGTTCCTTTAAAAGATACTGTGAAAAAAATAGGCGAGAATTTTTTTATCCATTCTACCTTGGATCGTAGAAAAATCTGGAGAGCACAAACTCCTCAAACATTTCGATTTAAATTAATCAAGTCAGCTTATGAAAAAGCTTTCAAGGAGGGTGTAATTACTACAGATGATGCAGCAATTTTGGAGAAATACGGGTCTGAGGTGAAGTTATTTTTCGGAGCGGAAGAAAATATTAAAATAACCTCTCCATTTGATATATTTATCGCTGAAAGTATTTTAAAAAGAGGAATTCATTTTAAACAATGAAAAAGATTGAAATTAAAAGTTATGCAAAAGTAAATTTACTTTTAAATGTGTTATCCAGATGTGAAGATGGGTATCACAACATAGAGAGCATTATGCAATCCATTAGTCTGGCAGACAAAGTAACGATTGGTGAGAGATTGCATGGTATAAACATTGACTGTAATCACCGATTGGTCCCTACTGGATTTGAAAGTTTGGCTTATCGAACGGCAGAGAAAATCATAAATGAATGTCATTTAAAAAAAGGAATTGATATTAAGATAAATAAAGAAATACCTCTATCCAGTGGGTTAGCAGGAGGTTCGACCAACGCTGCAACCATCTTAACGGGGATCAATAAACTATATCATCTAGGTTTAACCAGTGAAAAACTGAGAGAAATCGGAGGGGAATTAGGAATGGATATTCCATTTTTCGTGCAGAATGGAACTGCCTTGGCTTATCATAAAGGTGAAAAAGTAGCTCATTTTGAGTCTTTAGTTCCTCCTTTATGGTTGGTTATTTTAAATCCCGGATTTGAAGTCTCTACCCGATGGGCTTATCAAAATATGAATATTAAAAAAAATAATATCAAGGCAGATCGAATTAATAAAATGATTACTGCTTTAAAAAAAGGAACACCGGAGGAAATTGCGAAAAATTTATATAATTCCTTTGAAAAATTAGTGATTGAAAAATTCCCTGAAATTGCTAAGATAAAAAAAACATTGATTGAAGCTGGAGCTTTAGGAGCATTAATGTCCGGAAGTGGTCCGACCGTATTTGGCATTACAAAAAATAAAGATGCCGCTTTTAAAATTGCTGATAGCATAAAATCTAACTATCATTTTATTCGAGTAGTGCAAACCATTTAAGAGAATATAGAGCATATGCAAAGGAAAATGCAGGTTGAAATAAGTAAGATTTCGCGTTGCTGGTTAAATTTGTTGTTAGTGAAGTGTGAATGAGTTATTGTTGAAGACGATGGTGAAAATGCGAGTAAATAGTAGTGTCGGGTATGCATTGAAAAGATAAGTCGTAAAGAGAAATGCAAATTGACATATAGCAGCATTTAACGGATAGTTATAACTTGGATATTGATAAGCTGAAATCGTATAAAATTTTGCATATCAATAAATTTCCCTGGTATAAAAGTGGAAATATTCGTTAAATAAGATGCAATGATGAGTAACAAATAAAGTGTCATCAGAAAATGACTCGGATTAAAATTACAGAAAAGCTAAAGATATTGATTACAGAACGATAATAAACTCAGGATTTTGAAGGGATAAAACATGAGAGTAGGTTTTGGATATGATGTTCATCGATTCGTTGATGGAAGAAAACTGGTCCTGGG
>CBFCZX010000005.1:0-24494 GCA_965602765.1 uncultured Atribacterota bacterium
AGATGATTTCGTATTCCGTGATTAATTCCGTACAATTTTCCCAATATGAAAAAATCCTTTTTAAAGATGTAAATTCCTGCTTATCACATTACTACAAAAAACTCGCCATGGAAAAAGAATTATCATTATTGAAAAATAAATTGTCTGGAATATTCAATAAAAACTTAAATAAAATAAAATCAAAAATAGATGAATACAGAAAAAAGTGTGATGAAATAGAAAATTGTGAAAAATATAAACAATACGGGGAATTAATCAAATCAAATCTACACTTACTGAAACGAGGTATAAAAGAAGTCACTTTGCTTAACTATTTTTCCCCAACAGCACAATCCATATCTGTACCTCTTGATGATAAATTAACTCCCATGCAAAATGCTCAAAAGTATTTTAAAAAATATCGCAAGGCAAAGGCTAGTTATAAAACCATTTTGCACTATCTAAGTAATCATCAAACTGCTTTTGATAAACTAAATCAATTACACATAATTTTTCTACAATCAAATCCAACTTATCCGGAGTTATCCTTGATAAAACAAAAACTTATTAAATGGGGGTATGCAGAAAAAAGTAAAAAAATTGTCAAAAAAAAGAAAAGAGAAATTTCATTTCCCACCAGATATATATCCAGAGATGGATGGATTATTTTTGTGGGAAAAAACAGTAAACAGAACGATTTATTGACTATGAAATTAGCTTCCGGAAATGACATTTGGTTACATGTTAAAAACTGTTTTGGGTCTCATGTTATTATAAAAAATAGGGGAATGGGACAAACTCCTCCACTAGAAACCTTGATTGAAGCAGCAAATTTAGCTGTTTATTTTAGCAAAGCCAAGAATGAAAGCAAGATACAAGTAGATTATACATTAAAAAAATATGTAAAAAAACCCAGGAATGCCAAGCCTGGTATGGTAATTTACTCTCAGGAAAAAAATCTTTTTATTGCTTTAAATCAAAGGCTGATAAATAATATCTTCTCACGTAAATTTGATTAATCAACTTTTTCTACTAATGATTGTAATAAGTATTGTATATCCTCCGGTATGGGTGCTTTAAATTCAACATATTTTTTATAAAGTGGATGGGTAAATCCTAAAACGTAAGCATGTAGTGCCTGGCGATCGATATCAAGTGTTCTCTTTCTGTATCCATAATCCGGATCTCCGATAATAGGATGTCCAATGTATGCCAAATGAACTCTAATCTGATGAGTTCTTCCGGTAATAAGGGTGACTTCCAACAGTGTAAAACCAATATATCTTTTTACGACCTTATAATGACTGATGGCTTCTTTGCTATTTTGTTCAACAACAGCCATTTTTTTTCTATTTTTTAAACTTCTACCGATTGGGGCATTGATTGTTCCGGAATGACTATCTACTTCTCCGTGCACTAATGCCAAATATTTTTTAACAACTTTACGGTCCTTTATTTGCTTTGAAAGAGATAGATGGGCAATATTGTTTTTAGCAATAACCATTATACCCGTAGTGTTTTTATCTAATCGATGGACAATGCCGGGCCTTAGCATTCCCCCGATACCAGAAAGAGAATCTTTACAATGGAATAGAATTGCGTTTACCAGGGTACCGCTTTTTATATTACCGGTCGGATGAACAATCATATTTGCTGGTTTATTTATAACAATTAAGCAATCATCTTCATGGATAATATCTAATTCTATTTCTTCACCATTAATCTCTATTTCTTTTTTTTCTGTTGGAAAAAGATAAATATTATCTCCATTTTTTAATAAATAGCTTGGTTTTATTTTGCTGTTATTTACTTGAATGCGGCCATCTGCGATTAGATTTTTTATTTGAGATCTTGAGGGATATATTTTTTGCATGGTTAGATAGTGGTCGATGCGTATTTTTTGGTCATTATTAAAAGAAATGATTCTTTCATTTTTCATATACTAAGCCTTTTTAACTTTCGGTTGAAATAATATTTTATTTGGTAAACTAAAATAAAAGGTATTTTAACTGATTTACAAATTCCCCGATCAACTAATTTAATGAATTTTTAATTCTTTGATATAAAGACAAAACATCGTAAAAATAATTTACCAATATTTCTTTTTTAATTCTCACCCAGCATCTTGTTTTTTTTCATTTTAACCAAAAAATTGAGTGACTGGCTAACCGACAGATTAATCAACGAGGTGATGATTGTTGATTTTTTTTAGAAATCTCATCATGAAAAACGCGAAAACAATAATAACGATACAGACAATCTGTGTAATGGTTAACAGGTTAAATATCATAATCCCATTCTCGTAAAATCTAAAAAACTCAATTACAAAACGTGCTACTGAATACAATATTAGAAAATTAAAAAAAAGGTATCCATCATATTTTTTATTTTTTTGCAATCTCAATATAATAAAAAATATTAATAATCCATACAGACTAGAATAAATTTGAGTCGGTATAACCGGAAGTGAACAGGTGCTCCCAGCAGCAATTAATCCATCTTTTAGATGTTGTGAGTATGCCGGGGGCATATTTAGAGAAGGGTATTTAACACCATAATTTTCAGAAATTACACCATAACAGCACCCATTTAAGAAGCAGCCTATTCTCGCTATTGCGTATCCTATCGCTATTGAAGGTGTAGTGATATCTGCATATTTCCATAGGGATAATTTATTTTTTTTAAAATACCAGCATGCAAGAAGAAAAGCCATTAAAAATGCCCCTAAGAAACTCAATCCACCTTGTCTTAAATAAAGTATTTTTATAGGGTCATTCATGTAATAACTAAAATTAGTTAAAACATAAGCCAATCTACCCCCTATTAAAACTCCTATAATAACGTATAGACTTAAATCTAATATTCTTTCAGGATTTTCTTTGCTTTTTTTTGCTTCTTTCATTGCCAACAGAATCCCTATGGTAAAAGCCAAAGCTAAAAATGCACCATAAGAATAAATAGAAAAAGAACCAATACTAAATAATATTCTATACATTGAAATTTACTCCTCTTTTTTTTTCTCAGAAATAAACAAAAAATAAATTAACATTATAAACATTCCACAGACTATACACATATCGGCAAAATTAAACACCGGCCAAATTTTAAAATCTAAAAAATCGATAACTCGTCCTCCAATTCTAATCCGATCAAAAAGATTACCCAGTGCTCCTCCTAAAATAAGCAATAAAGATATATGCATTTTGGGATTTTTTTCAAAAATTATTTTTTTATAAATAAGAATTGCTAAAACCAACGAAATTATAGCTGCAATGATAAAGAATATATTCTGATATTTGAAAAGCCCAAAAGCAGTGTGGGTATTCTCTATATAGGTAATGTGAAATATCCCTTTAATTACAGGAAAAGATTCTCCGATAACCATTGTACTCTGAATATAAAATTTACTTATTTGGTCTACTAGTATGACTAAGATTGCCCATCCGAAAAACATCATCTGTCCTATCTCTAACTTTCATAATTATTATGCATTACATCAGCACATTTTTTGCAAATAGTTGGATATTTTATATCTTTTCCTACATATTCACTATAGCACCAGCATCGTTCGCATTTCTCACCAAATGCTTTTTCGACAACAATATTAATTTCAGGAACTTCGATTCCTTTTAATGCATTCAAAACATTAATTTTTTCTTTATAGAAAATTTCCACTTTGGACACAATAAATAAAACATTTAGTTGGTTTTTAAAGGTTAATAAGTAATCATAAATATCTTTATCATCTGAATAAATATTTACATGAGCTTCTAGTGAATTTCCAATAAAACCTTCACCTCTTTTTATTTCTAATGCTTTAAGTACATCTTTTCTAATTTTTAAAACTTTATCCCATTTTTGTTCTAATTTTTTATTTTTATATTTCTCGCAAATTTCCGGCCATGCTGCAAAAAAGATGCTTTCTTCAATATCTTGAATTTCTCTCAAGTGTTGCCAGATTTCTTCTGCTGTGAAACTTAATACCGGTGCGATCAATTTTACCAGATTGCTTAATATTATATACAGCACAGTTTGACATGCCCTTCTTTCAAGTGAACCGATATAGGCAGTATATAACTTATCTTTAATGATATCCAAATAAAATGAACTTAAATCTACCGAACAAAAATTATGGATTTCATGATAGAGTGAATGAAATTCAAATTCTTCATAATATTTACTTACCTTGAGTTTCATATTTTCAAAATTATTCAGAATCAATTGGTCCAGTTCTGATAATTGTTCATATGGAATAATGTCATTTTGAGGTTGAAAATCTTTTAAGTTCCCTAGAATAAACCTGGCGGTATTCCTGATTCTTCTATAAATTTCTACTAGTTGGTCTAATATTTTTGGAGAAATACGAATATCTGTCTTGTAATCTGAAGATGCAACCCAAAGTCTTAAGATATCTGCTCCATATTTTTCAATAATCTCTCGTGGCGCAATAACGTTTCCAATAGATTTGGACATCTTTTTGCCTTTTCCATCAACGATAAAACCGTGGGTCAATACAGTTTTATAAGGAGCTTCTTTAAATGTTGCTATTGAAGTAAGAAGTGACGTTTGAAACCATCCCCTATGTTGATCGGTACCCTCAAGATATAAGTCGGCAGGCCAATGAAGTGTATCTCTTTGTTTTAGAACAGCAGCATGGCTGCAGCCGGAATCAAACCAAACATCCATGATATCTGTTTCTTTATTGAATTCGCTTCCGCTGCAATACGGACATTTAAAATCTTCTGGTAGAATATCTTTCGCAGATGTACAGAACCATGAATCGGATCCTTTTTCTAAAAACATTGTTCTAACAGATTGAATAGTTTCTTTATTAACTATAATTTTGTGACAGTTCTTACAATAAAATACCGGAATAGGTACTCCCCATACTCTTTGACGGGATATGCACCAATCTGTTCTATTTCCCACCATTCCGGAAATTTTCTCTTCTCCCCATTCTGGAATCCATTGCACCTTTTTTATCTTCGATAAAGCTAGATCTCTAAATGCCTCAATGGAAACAAACCATTGTTCAGTTGCTCTAAATACAACCGGTTTTTTACATCTCCAGCAATGTGGATAGGAATGTGCAATTTTACCCACCTTTAACAAAGTACCATTTTCATTTAATTCTTTGATGACTGCTGTATTTCCTTCCTTGTAGGTTAATCCTTGAAACTTACCCGTTTTATCATTGAATCTTCCTTTGCTATCCAAGGTGGTGAAGATAGGTATTTTATATTTGATACCTATTTCATAGTCCTCCTGTCCATGCCCTGGTGCAGTATGTACACATCCGGTACCTTCGTCTAATAACACATGATTTCCCAATATGATTATAGAATCTCTATCAAATATAGGGTGTTTACATTTCACCCCTTCCAACGCTTTTCCTTTTACCGTTTCCAAAACCTGGTAATCACTAATTCCGATTTCATCCATTACCTGTTTCACCAGTGTAGCTGCCAGGATTAAATTTCCCTTTTCGGTTTTTATTAAGCTATAATCTATTTCAGGATTAAGAGCGATTGCCATATTCCCAGGAATCGTCCATGGTGTAGTAGTCCATATTACTACAAAAGTATCAACGTCTCGATATTGAGAAAATATGTGATTCAGGTTATCCTTTACCGGGAATCTTACAAAAATTGAAGAAGATTCTTTATCATGATATTCTATTTCAGCAGCAGCCAGAGCAGTTTCGCAACTGGCACACCAATATACCGGTTTTAGCCCTTTGTAGATATATCCGCTTTCAAACATTTCACCAAAGACTTTTATTTGTTCAGCTTCGTATTTGGGATTCAAAGTGAGATAAGGATTCTCCCATTCGCCCATTACTCCCAATCTCTTAAACTCTTTTTTTTGAACATCGATAAAATGGTGAGCATATTCATTACATTTATTTCTTAATTCAACTGGTTCAATTTCATCAATATTAACTTTCATATCCTTAGTTACTTGAAATTCGATTGGTAGTCCGTGAGTATCCCAACCGGGAACATACCGGGCATTAAACCCCTTCATGGATTTATACTTTGGAATAATATCTTTTAATATCTTATTATAAGCAGTACCTATATGAATGTTCCCATTGGCATAAGGAGGACCGTCATGTAATATATATTTTTTTAGGTCTCTCTTTTTTTCACAAATCTTTTTATAAATTTTCTCTTCTTCCCAATATTTTAATAATTTTGGCTCTTCTTTTGCTAGATTGGCCTTCATCTTAAATTTTGTTTTTGGTAAATTTAAGGTATCTTTGTATTCCATTTTTTTCCTCCTATCAAATTTCGATAATATTATAACAAAAACCTCCTGCCGTTTAAAAGGGCAAGAGGTTCTATTTCTTGTGGTACCACCTAAATATTTACATTACCTCACGATAATGAACTCAATGAGTAAATAGGTTTATTCATCAAACTTACTCAATATATTAACGGCATATAACCGTTCTAATTTAATTCATTTAATCCACCAGGCAGCAGTCTTTCTTAAAAACTGAGATTAAATCTTCTTCAATCAGAATTATTAGGATGATTTTTGGTATGAATCATTTACAGACTTTCACCTTACACTGCTCGCTAAAAAATTTTCCCTACCTACTCTTTCCTAAGCAAATAATACATGTATTTGATTTTTTATCTTGGTCATGATAACACATTAATTGAGAATTTGTCAATAAGTATCAACTTGATAGATTTTAATGATAAAAACTTTTTTCCATGCAATTTTTCATTTTAAATACTCATAGATTTTTTGATATTTATCCGATTTGCATTATTTAATCTTTAAATTTAGAATTGATAGTTCCTGACTGATACCCCGTCGTTATTAAGCACATGTCTTATTCTTGCGTTTCATTAGCCGGTTTATCCGGCTATTTTGATCTGTGGATTAAAAAACGAATATAGTTTTTAGTATAAAATGAAAGATTATCCTGTATTAGGAATTTCTTAACATCATAAATAGCAAAGAAAGAATATCTACTGACTCTGATTTTACTCCACCATTTGATTCAATTATCTTTTTAATAAAATCGAATTCATCTTCTGATTCAAATTGTATTCATAGATTACTTTTTTCTATTTTTGTTATGAGGTATATTATAAGGCGGTAAATTTATAAATATGTGTTATGTCTCATTATCTATAAAATTGTTATCCAAGTCTTCATCATTCATCTTTTTCTGTGATAAATTTTCTTTTTCCGCCGAATAGATATCCTGGTCTTCGAATTTTTCATTGTCTATCATTCTTAGGTATAAATTTAACATAGATTTAAATCTTTCTTTAAATGTAAATTTGTATCTATGTAAATTATTTATTTCATTTCTTGCATCATCTTCTTTTTGCAATGCTTTTTGCCTTATTAATTCCGCATCCCTTTCTGCCTTCTCTATCACTATTTTCGATTCATTCTCTACTCTGCCTTTCATTTCTTCAGCAGATTTCTGTGCATTTAACAATGCGCTTCTTAATGTTTCTTCGATTTCGCTAAATTCTTTCAGACGATCTTTCATTCTGTCAATTTCTTCTCTTAGTTTGGCATTTTCCTTTATCAATTCTTCATAGTCTTTTACAATCTTGTCTAAGTAATCATCTACTTCTTCTTCGTTGTAGCCTCGAAATGAACGGCTAAATTCTTGTTGTTCGATATCCATTGGAGTAATTCTCATATAGTCTACCTCCTGACCAAATATGTCTATAAATTAAATTATTTTTTACAAAGTTAAGTTAACTATTAAGTTGATCAATCCTCGCTGCAGCAGGTTTAATAGGAAAAAAACGATTAAAGGGGAAAGATCAAAACCCATTCCGCCCAAAGGAATAATAATCCTAAAAGGTGCTAAAACCGGTTCGGTAACTTTATAGATGAATTGAACAATTGGATTATAATGATCTACGGAAATCCAGCTTAAAAATATTCGTGCAATAATCAAATAACTGTATATCCTGAAAATTGTATTTATTAATTGAATTATAAATAACATGGCGAATATCCTTTATTCAGTTCCTGAATTAGATATCAATCATTCAAATGATTACTTTTTATTTGTTTAATTTCAATAATTTATTATATCAATAGAACATTTTTTTAAAAAATATTGCAGGGTGCGTTATGTATTCATATTATCTTCGCTAATTCTCTCTCCGTTAACGATATATATTACCCGTTCTACTAGATTTTTAGCATGATCAGCAATGCGTTCAATATTGGTTGAGATAAATATGATATGAATAGCTCTACTGATAGTATGTGGATCTTCCATCATAAAAGTTAAAAGCTCTCTAAATATTTGTTGATTTAATTCATCAACTGTTTTATCCCTTTTCCAAACTTCTTTTGCTAATTTAATATCACCGGTAAAATATGCTTCCAATCCATCTTTAAGCATGTTTTGTGAAATCGTTGCCATACGAGGCAGATCTATAAACGGCTTTACCAAATCTTTTGTTGCCAGATACTTACTTGCCCTGGCAATGTTTACAGCTTGGTCACCTATTCTCTCCAAATCAGAGACCGTCTTGTATCCACATCCAATAATTCTTAATTTCTTTGCAATTGGCTGTCTTAAAGCAATCATCTGCAAACATTGTTCTTCTATGTCCAGTTCCATATTATCTATTTCATCATCGTTTTCAATTACTTGCTCTGCCAAATCAACCCTTTGTTTCACCAACGATTCAATTGCCATATTTATTGCCTTTTCTACTAAATTTGCCATTTTTAAAAGATTTTCTTTTAAACTTGCCAATTCATTGTCAAAACAATTTTTTTCGTCACCAACTTTTCTATTCATAATCATTTTTTATTCCTTTTATAAGAATATTTACACACATCTAATCTAAATGGTTTCAATTTGAAAAAATAATCAATTTTTAAAGTCTAATTAGCTGCCTATCATTTTAGTTGTAAAAGTTCTAGTTCGATATTTATTATTTTTCCAATAACAGAATTCATGAAATAGATAATTTTTTATTTGGTTCAGTTTCTTTTTTTTATGTTAATTTTCTTTTAAATAATTTTGTAGTTAATTTACATAAGCTAATATATCAAAAAAATCCATTTTTTTCAATTAGTAAAAAAATTAAGCCTGCTTATATCTTTTGTAAAAGCATTTCAATTATTTTCCTTTTGACTCCTGATAGACACAAAACAAGCTTTTTGATAATTTAAATAACAACACTTATTTAATGATTTATGGGTTTATATTAATGTCATGTTTCAACATTTCACTTATGCACTCGAATAATACATGGAATTTTTTTGATCACTTTTGATTGAAAAAAGTAATAATCTACCCAGTTAAATCTTGGAATAACTTTCATGTTGATAATTTATAAATTGTCCGAGAAAAAAGAAACCATAGTATGTTATGTATTTCATTCATGAATACTATGGTTTCATGGTATTATCAGTAATAAGTTCCATTATTTATTTATTTTTCTCAAGGCGGCACCACCTAGATAAGCTTCTTGTACTTTTTTATTTTTCCTTAAATCAGATGCCAGGCCGTTAATGGTAATATTTCCGGTTTCCAATACATATCCCCGATCGGCAATACTTAGAGCTTTGCGAGCATTTTGCTCTACTAATAATATAGCAGTCCCTTGAGAATTTATTTCGCGGATAATATGAAAAATCTGTTTGACCAGTAGAGGAGCTAAGCCCAAAGAGGGTTCATCCAATAATAAAATACGTGGCGTACTCATTAATGCTCTACCCATAGCCAACATCTGTTGTTCTCCTCCGGATAAAGTTCCGGATAGTTGGTTGTATCGCTTCTTAAGAATTGGAAATAGGTCGTATACCCTCTCTTTAGATTCTTTTATACTTTTTTTGTTCTTTCTTCGAGTATAAGCCCCTAAATTGAGATTTTCTTCAACGGTAAGCGTTGCAAAAACTCTTCGGCCTTCAGGAACATGAGAAATTCCTGCTATTACTATTTTATATGGAGCTACATTTTTTAATTCATTATTGTTAAATTTTACCATTCCTTTACGTATAGGCAATAAACCTGAAATAGCCCTTAATAACGTACTTTTGCCGGCTCCATTAGCCCCTAAAACGGTAACAATTTCACCTTCTTGTACTTCCAGAGAAATTCCCTTTAGCGCTTCGATAGAACCATAATATATTTTTAAATTTTCAATCTTTAATAATGTAGTCATATTAGTCATCCTCCTCATCATCTTCTTTACCCAGGTAGGCTTCAATGACTTGTGGATTATTGTATACATCTTCCGGTATACCTTCGGCAATTTTCTTTCCCTCGTCCATAACAGTTACCCAATGAGAAATTCCCATTACAACATTCATATCATGCTCGATCAGTAAAATGGTAAGATCTTCCTTTAATAAAGATTTTAAAAATTCGATTAAATCTTCAGATTCCTTGTCATTTAATCCACTGCTTGGTTCGTCGAGGATAAGTAAACCAGGGTTTGAAGCTAAAGCACGTCCAATTTCCAACATTCTTTGATTTCCATAAGCAATATTCTTTGCCAATTCATCTCTAAAACTCCATAATCCGACTTGTTTCAAACGACTTTCGGCATTTTTTCTTATCATGGATTCTTCATTTTTATGTCCTGTCGTTTGCAAAATAGCAGACCACGTTCCTTCATTGCTTCGACAATGCTGACCTGCCATTACATTCTCCAGGCAAGTCATATTCGAAAAAAGGCGAATATTTTGAAAAGTGCGTGCAATTCCTTTTTTGATAATTTGATGCGGTTTTTTATTTGCAAGGTTTTCTCCCTTAAAAAGCACTTTTCCACCATCTGCTTTATATATACCAGTAACTACATTAAATACAGTGGTCTTTCCAGCTCCATTTGGTCCTATCAGGCTACTTATTTGCCCATGACTTACACTAAGGTCAAAATTGTCTACAGCAATTAATCCGCCAAATTTTTTAGTTAATTTTTCGGTTTGCAAAACAACTTTATTAATTTTACGTATTTCTTCTTTTTCCTGCTGAATTTTTATCTTAGTTTCTATATTAAAATTTTCTTTAGCCATTTTCTTCTCCTGTTTTCATTAAGAGCGATTTAAATTCGATAGCCCCTCTTTTTCTAGGCCAGATGCCACCGGGTCTAAAGATCATCATAATCACCATTGATACTCCAAAAATTAGCATTCGATATCGAGCAAAAGTTCGAAAAACTTCAGGAAAGAGACTTATAGCTGCAGCACCAATCAAAACTCCGGGGATAGAACCCATTCCCCCAATTAATACAATACAAAAAAGCATACTGGATTCCATAAAACTAAAACTCTCAGGAGAAACTATCATTAATTTGCTCGCATAAATATTACCTGCTACTCCAGCTAATCCGGCTCCTAAAATAAAAGCTAATAATTTATAATATCTAACATCAATTCCGGTTGATTCAGCTGCAATTACATCTTCTCTGATACAATTCCATGCTCTACCTATCCTTGAACGTTGTAAATTAATCAATCCTATAATTGTTAATCCAACAATAATCCAGATATAATAATAGAATTTAGTTGAATTATCCACCACAAAAATACTTCCTAATGATGGAAAATCAATTCCATAGACTCCATTGGAGCCACCAGTTATACCAAATGGATTATTATTTAAAGTAAGTCGGATTATTTCACCCATTCCGATGGTTACAATACATAGATAATCTCCTCTTAAATGGATGATTGGAGAGCAGACCAACCAGGCAAAGCCGGCAGCTGAAATCGCACTTAATGGTAATAATACGATTATTGGAATTCCGAAATATGTATTAAGAATTGCCGTGGTATAAGCACCAATAGCCATAAATCCCATATGTCCCAAATCAAAAAGTCCCACTTCCCCTAAAACTATATTTAAGCTAAGACCCAAAAGGGCGTAAATACCGAAGAAAAATAAAACATCTACCCAATAAGCATTGATAACAAAAGGAAAAATTAAAAATATAACTAAAAGCAATAAAATGGGCCAGTATTTATACATAATGTTTTTATTATTTGTATCTTTATTTAATTTCATTTTCTACCCCCTATACCTTCTCTGCTATTTTTTCACCCAAAAGACCTGTGGGACGAAAAATTAATACCAATATTAAGATTACAAATACAAACACATCCTTATAAGCAGTAGATATGTAAACAGAACCAATCATTTCTAATATTCCTAAAAGAAGTCCACCTAGCATTGCACCCGGGATATTACCGATTCCCCCCAGGATTGTTGCTGTAAAAGCTTTTAATCCATAATTCCATCCCATAACAAAAGTAATCTTACGATAATACATACCAACCATCACTCCTGCCATTCCTCCCAATGCAGGACCCAGGGCAAATATAAAAAATATTACGGTTTCTATATTTATTCCCATTAGCGCTGCTGTACTTCTATCCAGAGCACAAGCACGGATAGCTGCACCAAAGGTAGTTTTTTGAACAATGTAAAATAAAAGCCCCATTAATATGAATGAAATAACTAAAACTATTATTTGCATTGAAGTAATTTTAACTCCTCCAATATTTAACATATGTGAAGGCACAAACTTTGAAGAGTAAGCTTGCGGACGTGGACCCCAAACAATCATTATTCCATTTTGTATAACAATTGAAGCTCCTAACGCTGATACTACGGCAGGAAGTCGACCTGCTGGATAGATTGGACGATAGGCAATTCGCTCTATTAAAGTACCGGCAATTCCTATGCCGATTGCGGCTATTAACATAGCCGCAATCATGCCGCCCCATATACCAAGGGTAGCGGTAGCATAGGCAGAGCCTGATACGAGAAGGGTAAATCCAAGGTAAGAACCCAGGGCAAATAAATCTCCATGCGCAAAATTAATCAACTTCATTACCCCGTATACCATGGAATAACCAAGAGCAATAAGAGCATAAAATGAACCTATAGTCAACCCATTCAGTAACTGCTCTAAAATAATTTTCATCTTCTTATTTTACCTCACTTTTATTCAGTATCAATAAGCGAGGAACTTCCATCTTCGTTCACTATATAGAGATGGCTGCTGCTTCCTACTCGGTCTCCAATTTCATCAAAACCTATTGGACCAGTGATGCTTGGGAATGCTTCCATCTTATTCCTCAGATAATCAGCAATGACATCGGAATCAGTGGAACCGGATTTATCAATCGCTTCTGCCAATACATAGAGGGCATCGGCAGCGTAAACCGACCAAGGACTGGATGGAATAGTGCCATATTTTGCTTTATATGCTTCCTTAAAAGCCACTGCTTCAGGGTGGTTAAAAAATTCAATTAAAGCTTCCTGCGTTTGATAACAACCTTTGGCATATTCTATACCGGCAATATTGATAAAATCTTGATTAACTACCGCATCTCCACCTACAAATACTGCATCGATTCCAATTTCACGCGCCTGTCTAATTATTAAACCTGCTTCCGGGAAATGACCGGTGTAGTAAAATACATCTGGATTAGTTTCTCTCAATTTGGTTAAAGGTACAGTAAAATCAGTTTCATCCGGATTTATTGCATCAAAGTAGACTATTTCTACTTCTCCTGCGTCAATTCTTGATTGTAATGCTTCTCTGCTTTCTTCAGCAAGCCCAACAGAAAAACTTGTATTGTTATTCATAATAGCAATTTTTTTAGCATCAAAGTAAGGTACAACTTTTTCTGCAAAAAATTTAGCTTGGGTATCAGTTCTTCCACAGGTACGGAAGAAATATTTTAAACCTCTTTCGGTAAGATCAGTAATAGTCGCACCATAAGCAATATTAACTTTTTTAAATTTTTCATATACATCAGATGCTGGAAGAACAACAAAAGAACCATAGGTTTGAATCGCTGCAACAACATCTTTTTGTGATATCAATTTCATGGCGGCTAATGCACCTGCTTTTGGTTGACAAGCATCATCAGCTACTCTGATTTCAATCATTCTACCATCCAAAATACCACCTTTATCGTTGATCATTTGAGCTGCAATTTCTGCAGATTGTTTTGCCATTTCACCTTCAACGGCATAGGGTCCAGTTATAGGTCCCTGTAAACCAATGACTACCGGAGGTTTTTCAGCAGCTAATGTTCCTAAAGAAATAACACATATTACTATCAATAATATACTAATACTTGATAAAAATTTTATTCTTTTCACCTTTTCTCTCCTTTAATAATTATAATTCCTATAAAATACACATCATTTTTAAAAATCAAATATCCACAAATCAAAACTCTGAATTAAAAATGCTTTAAGAAATCCCCTCACCTCCTTCTTTTTTTTGCAGAATAATTTTGATAAACTGCAATAATGTAATCACTCAAATTACGAAAATTAATTAATCATGCATGCCTAGATAAAATAATCCATTCGTTATAAGTTGAAAAGTTTGACTATTAATTTTCTGAGAAATGCCAATATTTCCAAATTCAGCATGCGGAGAATACAAAATAGCTTTATTCCCATTTATTTTAGTTTCAACAATTGAAGCTCTTTTCTTTAAATATTTATCAAATCTTTCTCTAGTTAAAACATTATACCATCCGTTGATTGAATTTCTTGCTAACGTATTATCCAATAAATCCCATTTGGGATAATCCATTGTTGTTCCTGATGCAATAAAATCATAAAAAGTTGCTATCGTTTTTACATGATTACTTAATATCTTAAAAGCCGGACCTTCCCAGTAAATAAGATCTAATGTATTAACCGTTCCTGCACTAATTCCTGATACAACAGGATGATAATTCTCTAATATTTTTATTCTTATAAAGCCAGTTCCCGTTCTCCAATAATCTAAATCATCTTCATCTGTAGCATCAATTAATTCCAACCAATATCTATTATCTTTAGATATGGACTTTAATGGAAGGTATGCTCCTGCACACAAGCCAAAATACTTGCCATTTTTATATAAAAAATTCTTGATATTATTATATCCTTTCTCGCCTAATCCGCAATAATAAGATTCTCCTGCATCAGGACCTCCGGGCACCAAAAATATCTCAAATTCAGACAATAATCCTTTTCTGATATCACCATCAGATAAATGTTCGTATTTAAAACCGGCTAATTCGAGAACTTCAGTTAATGGTGCAATACAGAAGTCCGCAGCTCCTTTCCCATGATACAAAGCAATTTTTGATGAATTTATTTTTTTACCAAGCCTGAAGTCTTTCGCGATATCATATGTAATCTTTGATTCAATCATCTTATCTATAAGATCAGAATCGTAATCAATAAAATAAGCTCCTGTATTGAAAAAATGTCCTTCCGGATATTTTTGTGTAGGTATGGAAGCTGGTTTTAGCAGCCATCGAACATCTTTCGAGTCCACCAAACTATTTACAAATTTTATTGTTCTCATTGGATTACTCTGAACGCTTCCAACTCCCAATCTATCCATTGGTATAAATATTTTTTCTTTATTTATCAAATTATTATCCTTTTCAGTTTAAAACCAATCGTAAAAATTTACAAATAAATTAACATTTCATCATCATATATAGTAATTCTTTTCTTTCTTTAATTTATTTTTTATTTTGATATTAGATAAGGCAATCATTTCTGGATTTAATAGTGTAACATGACAAGAATTGTTCAATTAGTTTAATTATTATTATGTCATTGTTTAGAATAAACCCAATTTAACATTTTTATAATTTATTGATTTACTTGCTATATCACATATTGCTTCTACGAATTACTACTAATCCCCTAATTCATCACAATAAATATTCTTGATTTCTTTTATATTATACCACCGAAGGTTCGTAGATTAATTCTCCCCGCTCGAATCTTCCTAAATCAAGTCTATCTATGGGAATATATGTTTCTCCATCTAAAATTAGCTCTGCAATTAGTTTGCCGGTTACCGGAGCAAGCATAAATCCGTGTCCGCTAAATCCGACTGACAAATAGAAACCTTTTAATTTTGGATGCTCTCCTAAAATAGGTTGTGCATCGGGACTCATATTATACAATCCTGCCCATTGCCTTACCATGCGTACATCTTTTAATACTGGTACCAGTTTGACCATTTTTTTGGCCATTGTTCGGGCAAACTGCCAGGTGGAATCTATATTACCGCCTATTACTTCATTTTTTGGATCTCCATAACCTCCGAGGATACCACCATCGGGTAATTGTTGAAAATAAAAATTTTCAGAGAAGGACATCAACATTGGTTTCCAAAGTGAATCAACATGTTCAGTAATCAATATCTGATGTCTTTGTGAATATACCGGAATATCTACTCCTGCCATTTTTCCAACCGGACCGGAATATCCCCCGGCAGCGTTAATGACAGTAGCAGTTATAATTTTACCTTTATCTGTTGTAACTGATAAAATACGTCCTTTTTCGATTTCAATTTCAGTTGCTTCGGTATAAGGATAATATCTCACTCCTAATCTTTGTGCAGCTTCAGCATAAGCAAATGTTGTAAAAAGAGGATTGACATTTCCGTCGGTCGGACAAAAAGTTCCGCCTAAAATTCCTTCCTGGTTTAAATAAGGAACAATCTCTCCAGCTTCTTGAGGAGATACCACTTTTGCATCAATTCCTAAACTTTGCTCTAACTCAACATTTTTCTTAAATTGGCTCATTTCTTTTTCGGTGTAGGCTAACATCAAATAACCGGATTGATTTAATTCAATATCATAATCCAATTCTTCGGTTAATGTCTCGAAAGTTTTCATACTTTCTCGGGCAAGAATGCAATTCATCTTTGTACCAAATTGTTGTCGAATACCTGCTCCGCATCTACCCGAGGAGCCGTTTGCACAAGTATTTTTTTCCAGAATGACAATGTCTTTTGCACCTTTTTTAGCTAAATTATAAGCAATGCTACAACCTTGAATTCCTCCTCCAATAATGACTATATCTGCTTTTTTAATCATCATTATTACCTGCCAATGTTCCTAATTTTACCGGTTTGGTGGGAGGTCGAAAAGTTGTTAATTCAATTTCTTCAATCTTCTTTTTTTGATACCTGGCAATTTCGCGCAATAATATTCTGCGACAAGTTTTTCCCTGACATCTTCCCATTCCAGCCCGTGTAATTCTTTTAATTTCATTCAGACTGGTATAACCTTTATCTAATATTTTGCGTATTTCGCCCCATTTAACATCTTCACATCTACAAATTATAGTTTCATCATTCATCATTCTTGCCCTCCACTTTAAAACTCCTTACTTTTCTGGATAAATTTTTTGGAACTACTATGGATACGACATTGGTTTTATTTTTTATTTTTTGAACTTTTATGACTTCAACATTACAAAGTGCCTGACCATTTCTATCCAAAGCCCGAACTTGATTTCCTTTTTTCGGGAAGGGCAGCATTTCATAAGGTAATTTTACTAATGATTCGTTTTTAGAATAACTTTCATCTAACACAAAAATAGCGAGACCGGGACAGGCGCTTATACATATTCCGCAACCCGTGCATTTATCAAAATCAACTTGCGGTAAATCATTAATATCCTTGAAAGGTTTTATAGCTCCGAATTTACAGGAAATAGCGCAGGGATCACAGGGGATTTTTTGGAAGCATTCAACGATCACAACTGGACCCTGAGCTAATCTTTTCTCATCCGGATATATTCTTGTTAAATTTTCTTCAGTTGGAATACCGGTTTTTTCTAACATCATGCACTCCTCTTTTCTTTAACTGTAGCTTTTTTAATTCCTTCTTTGACTTTTTCGCTCAGAAGATTTGCCCTTAATTCCGATAATTCTGATTTTAATTTACGGTTTATATGCTGAAAATTATCACAGCTGTAATTTAAACTTGCAGCTGCATTTAATCCTGCAATTTTTCCTTCCAGCATGGCACTGCTGGCTTCTTCTATTCCTGCAACATCTCCCGCTAAATATATATTTTCTTTTGTAGTTTTCAAATTATCATCCCTTAAGGCAACATAACCGCCAAGCTCGGCAATATATTCCATTTTGCACCCTGCATGCCAAAGTAAATCGGAAAGAGGAGATAGGCCAACGGCTAGGCATATAGTGTCAACATTCAACTCTTTTTCGGTGCCTTCAATAAATTCATAATTTTTATCGATAGCACAAATCTCTGCTTTTTCTACATGATCTGTGCCATAAACATGTTTTAGTGTATATGTCGTATAAATAGGAACTCCCATACGCCTTATTTTGGAAGCATGGACCAGGTATCCGCCTATCCTTGGAAGTGCTTCAACAATAGCTTCAACATGTATTCCCGCTTGCATTAATTGATAACTGACAATTAATCCAATATTTCCCGCTCCTATCATTAAAATACTTTTTCCGGGTACAACCCCATACAGATTCATTAAGGTTTGCACTGCACCTGCGCCATATACTCCCGGTAAATCATTGTTAACAAAAGGTAACATGTTTTCCGATGCTCCGGTAGCAATAATGATTCTATCTGCATATATTTTATCGAAAATTTCTTCATTATCTCCTCTTAGAACCGTGATGGCATCATCTTCGAAATATCCTGTAACGGTAGCATTCTTAAAAATTTTGACATTTTTCATGTCCTTTAATTCTTCAATCATATTACTAGCTATTTCTATTCCTCTAATTCCGGCAAATTGTTTTTCGGATCCGAAAAACTTATGGGTTTGCTTGATTAATTGACCACCTAATTCCAAACCATCATCAATGAGGACAATATTTGCACCTAAAGAGGCTGCTGAAATCGCCGCTGAAAGCCCTGCCGGCCCTCCTCCAACAATGACTATGTCTGTTTTAATCAATTGAAATCACCTTTTCCTTTTTGAGTTTCAATTTTCATCCCCTCTTCCAATTTGGTAACACAGGTTCTAATATTGGGGATACCGTTTACCTTCATTAAGCAAGACGAACATTTACCGATGGCACAAAAAAATCCTCTAGGTCGAGAATATTTAATGCTTTTACTTAATACTTCCACTCCTGCGGCTACCAAAGCTGCTGCAATTGGTTCACCTTTTTGACCTTCCATTTCAATCCCATCCAAAGTAAATTTTATTTTTTCTTTTTCCTGAAATTCTAAGATGGGGTGATTTTTTATTCGCATTTTTTCCTCCTATTATTTAAAATCTATATTTTGAGAAGTAGAAATGATGTTCTTTTTATCTATTTTCTTTTAGCATTAGGAGCGCAGCCATTCGTCCGGTTTTTCCTTTGTCGCGATGATGGGAAAAATAGCATTTGGGATTATCTTCTGTACATTCATTGCTAGTAAAGATATTTCCAGTTTTCAACCCGGCTTTTTTCAATTGCATAAAATTTGCTTTTTTTAGATCAATCTGAATAATATTTTCTTTATTTATAAGTACTATATTATTTTTGATATTTTCATCAGTCAGCCAATCGGCAACGATTTCCTGATTATAAAAATGATAACAACAGGGACCAATAGCTGGAAATATTGCTGCTATGCAAGTATCCGGTTTTGTCCCATAATTTTCTTCCATTTTTACTACAGTCTTAAAAGATAAATTCAGCAAGGTGCCATTTCTGCCGGCATGAATCAATCCAATCACTTTTTTAACCGGATCTAAAATAAATACCGGAACACAATCGGCATAGAACATTAGTAGTGGTACACCGGGAATATTAGTGAGTAAAGCATCGCTCCCCGGAATACTATCCCTGTAATTTAATGCACCTTTCCCCTCATCTTCTCGAGAGATAATTACAATATTATCCTTATGCACTTGTTTGGTAGATACTATTTTTTTATAGTCGATAGTGAATACATCAAAAAATCTTTTTCTATTTTTAATAACATTTTTTTTATCATCACGCACACTAAAGGAAAGGTTAAGGCTATCATAAGGGATTTTGCTTACACCGCTACATCGTGTTGAAAAGGCATGTTTTGTTAGCTGGTTCAATTCTTTTGACTGACATTGCAGATACTTAATCTCTCCACAATTTCTAAGCTTAAATTGATTATTCATATTATTTTTTTTCACGATTTCCTGTTGTAAGATATCTAAAAATAAAAAGAGAGTAAGTCATCCTGGGTAGGATTTCTTACTCTCTTCCAAAGCAAGTTAAGATTGTAATTATATAGAATTTATAGCTGTTAAAAATATTATTTACTGATATTTCATCCACATTTACATTGAATAAAGCTATAATTGTTATTTTCTCCTTGGGCAATTGTTTTTAATCACGTCACCAGGTAAAAATAATCGAATAGATTATACTATAATTAAATTAATAATTCAATACTTTTTAAAAATATTTTAAAATTTTTCTTTTTTTAAAATGTATTATACTATCTAAAGCTGAGGATTTCTCAAAAGCTGATCATTATTTCACAGTTCATTAAAATATCAACGAAAAATCAATATTCATCTGCCTCAATGTTGCTATAAGAAATATTGTAAATGAAATTAATAATTCAATTCGGTTAACCAGCTATTGAAACTTATTCCATTTGCCAGGTATAGTTTTTTTTCAAAGTTCATAAATGAGTCTTTCAGTATGTGAATTAAATAATCTGCTGATTATAATTAACGATAAGAGCAATTGGTAAAATATTTCTTTACTCCTTCACTCAGTTGCTGCATAACATTTTTGGAATAGGGCTTTACGTTTAGAAACGAAGCATCAATTATTTTTTCTTGAGGTGAAAAACTCTGCAGAATATATCTCTTTGCTCCTGAAATGTATTTGGCAATTTCAGTAATGGTATTTTGGGTATGCAGTATAGGAATCACCGTGGTACGGAATTCGTAATCGATTTTTGAGTTCATAATCAATTCAATGCTTTCTTTGACTTTGTTTAATAAACCATAATCCTTAATACCTGCAGCTTTAGAATAATTTTTAAAGTCAATAGATGATTTGATATCCATGGCAATGTAGTCAATTAAATTTGATTCTATCAATCTTTTTAGCAAAATGGGATTCGTTCCATTTGTGTCTAATTTGATTAAAAATTTCCGGTTTTTTAAAAATTTAAAGTAGTCAGGTAATTCCTCATATAGTGTAGGTTCACCACCACTCATGCAAATACCATCGATAAAATCCTTTCGTTCAAACAGATAATCATTTATCTTGTCAATTGGGATATCATCCATTATTTCCGGATTTAAAATTAAATCATAGTTGTAACAGAACGGACACCTGAAATTGCAATGCGGAACATATAAGGTAGATACAATTTTTCCTTCCCAGTCTATCAGGGATGTATTAATAAATTTCTTTATCCGTATTTTCAATTATTCCGGTTTCCCTTTCTATATCTGTCATACAAGGAACGGTTCCTCTCCAACTTTTTAGTTCTTGGCCCTTCTCATCCTCAATAATCACAGAAGGCGTTGTCATGACGTCCAAATAACTCGCCTCAGCAAGACCGTCAACGGAATCGACATTAAAATATTGAACGCTTAATTTATTTTCCAGCATTTTTCCTAATTCCCTGGCTTTCGGGCAATTGGGACAATTCTCCTGCCAAAATATTTTTATTTTCATCATATTGCTTTTCCTTCATTTTTATTCTATATCTGATAATTACCCGACTGTCTATCCTTTAATTCTCCGATTTTATTTTTATTCCAATTTTTTATTTTGCTATAGTACCCAACGATTCTTGTGACTCCATATATCTCTTCACTTCCACAATGATTACATTGTTCTTTTAATCCCCTGGTAATTTTATTACATGCATTACATATTGTAAATTCCGGAGAAATTGTTAATTGACAGCATTGCGTATTTCCCCATACTTTTTTAATTAAATTGAAGATTCCTTCCGGAGATGGCTGGCTTTCACCAATGAAAGCATGAATAATGGCACCGCTCTTTATCAAAGGATGAAATTTACTCTGTTTTTTAATGCGAGTCACTAAATCGATATCTGCAGAAGCCGCGAAATGAATACTATTAGTATAGTAGCCTTCATCTTTGGTGATATCGCCCTTTATCACCTTTTTGCTATCCGGATATTCCTGTAAATCTACTTTGGCCAATCTCCCTGCAGCGCTTTCAGCAGGAGACTCTTCTAGGGATAGTTTTAAACCGGTTTGCTTACTATGTTTCCTACATCTTAAATGTATAAAAGATATCGTTCTCAATCCTAATTTATAGACTTCTTCATCTTGATGCAGCTGTTTACCCGTAATAAATTGCAGAGCTTCATTTAATCCGATTAAACCGATTAAATAGGTTCCGGTATCCAAATCGACATATGGATTACCATCTAAAGATTTTTTACCGATTTGCCACAAAGGGCCATTTGGATTATCCATCATCATTTTTAAAAATACCTTTTTTTCCTGATGGGCTTTTATAGCTAATCGTAAAGCTTTATCGATATTCTCAAAGAATATATCAATTGCCTTTTCTTTTATTTTTCCTTTGCTCTTTATGTTTGTTTGCGCAAAATTGTTTTCAGAAAAAATCCGATAGGCACATTGTGGTAAATTGATGCTGACATTTTGTATTCCAGCAAATCTTAACCTTTCAGGATGTAATATCATTTGGTAATCGGTTATCTCTGTTTTTAATCTGCAACAGGCTGCCATACTGATATCTTCCCTGTCAAAAATAAAATAGGGGGTGCCGTTTTCAGAAGCTATTTTACACGCAAATTTTAATAACTCTAACTGTTTTGGATCTTCAAATGATTGGTTATCAATATGTAAATCCATTTTAGGAAATGCAAAAACCTTACCGTTAAAATCCCCTTCCTGCCAAACTTCCATTAATGCTTTTAAAAATAATTGTGATTCTTTCTCATAATCTCCGTAATTTTTGCCTGTATATTCTCCTCCCGGACCAATCGCAGGCACACCTTTCAAGTAATGCGGCACACCTAGATGGACATTGAAGTCAAGAAAAAGGCTTTGTCCTCCTCTGGAAAATGCATTTTGTGAGCCGCTAAAAATGAGGTATTGCGCCTCTTGTTTTATTTCTTTATAAGTCAATTTTGTTAAAAATGGCGCATACATGATGTTTAAATAACCAATACCCAAAGCACCTGCATAATATGCCTGCATGGATGCTAAAAAGGTATTCAAATGTCCGGTGAGTGTTCTGGTGTGTTTTGCAGGTCCGGAGGATGTATCCAGGTTATCCAGTTTTAGACCATATTTTTTTAGATACTCGAGAGAATGTCCCGAACAATAAATACGGGGATATCCCAGATCATGAATATGTAATATTCCTTTTAGATGCGCATTAGCGACTTCAGGTGAAAATACTTCTTGTAACATATATTGCTTAATTGTATTCTCGGCAATGGTAAGATTGATAGCGTCCGGATTGTTTGTCGCTATATTGCTATTTTCTTTACTCTTCGAAATAAATAATTGCTTTAAATCAAAAGCGGGCATGCCGATAATTTTTTGCTTTCTCCATTTTTTTTCATATCCCCGGGTAAATAGTTCATTATCTACCAGTTCTCTGATTAGCGAAGTAGATATTTCTGTTAATTCCAAATTGACTATTTTCTCTTCAACTGCTTTCGCTATTTTTTCAGAAATATTTAATTGTAGCCCAGCTTCTTTCTTTAATGCTGATATGATTTTTTCTTTATTCCAGGGAAAAATATTTTCAGAAGATGGTGTTGAGACTAAAAGAGATAAATCTGTCAAGTTTTTGTGTTTTTTATTTTTTTTCCTTACTTTCAAAGCTTTTCTTATTTTTTTTCTTTTTTCACGATATAGTATATACGCCTTGGCTACTTTTATTAATCCTTCTCTAATTAATGCTTCTTCAACAATATCCTGAACTTCTTCAATTTGAGGAATTCCATGTACATACCTCTCGTTTAAGATGCATAGAGCATATTCAGTAATTTTTTCTGCAGTATTAGTGTTTTTCTTTCCAATAGCAATCATTGCAGAAAGGACCGCATTTGTAATTTTATTTTCTTCAAATTTTACAATATTTCCTTCTCTTTTTCGAATAGATTTAATCATTTTCATCCCTCAACTTTACAAATAAATCTTAAATCACTGGTTCAACTTCTTGATTTCCCGTATAAAACTACTTAAATCTTTGAATTGTCTATATACTGAAGCAAATCTTACATATGCCACCTCATCCAATTTTCTCAATCTCGAAATAACTAATTCACCGATTTTATCACTTTCAATTTCCTTCACTCCGCTATTGGTGATATTTTCCTCAACATCATTGACAATATTATTGATTACATCGATGCTAATCGGTCTTTTCTCGCAAGCTTTAATAATGCCATTGGTTATTTTTTCTCTGGAAAATAATTCTCTTCGTTGATCTTTTTTGATTACCATTAATGGAATCAAGTCGATTCTTTCATAAGTAGTAAATCTTTTATTACATTTTTTACATATTCTTCTTCTTTTTACTACCATTTCATTTTCAATATGTCTTGATTCAATTACGCCTGTATCATAATAACCGCAAAAAGGACATTTCATGTTACACCCCTATATGTAGGAATGTATTTATATTAGTACACTAAATATAGGCATGTCAAGGAAGATAAAATAAAAATATTTTTTATTTTTTTTATTGTATATTTTTTAAAATTGGGATAAGTAAAATAAGTTTGTC